>DASYMM010000566.1:0-3464 GCA_036009085.1 Pyrinomonadaceae bacterium
TCATGGAGTTACTGAGGGGGCTGCACCGCGGCGGCGCGACCATCTGCATGGTGACGCACGACCCTCGTTACGCGCAGCATGCCGACCGCATCGTCCGACTGTTAGACGGTCGCATCGTGGAGCAGGGCGAGCCCGACAGGGAGCACGAGTTGATGGCCGTCGGGCAACCGTTGAGGCAGGGCGATTTAGAGAAAGTCTGATCGAGAGATATCCAATTGAAATTACTCTCAATCACAGGGAAAATTTTTGCCCTCACCCTCGCGGCATGCGTCAACGGTTTTACACAGACGGCGCCCGCCGGCAGCCGCCGCAGAGTTCGACGCAAGGCCCTGTGCCCGCAGCGAGCACCCCCGCGGGTCGCCCCGGGGAGGTGACGCCCGCGGAGATTTCGCCCTCGTCGTTGCTTGAGCCGCGCATGCTGCCGCCGATGCCGTCCATGGCGCGAATCGGCGTCGTAGGAGGCAACGTGCTGACCCTCTCGCTCAACGAGGCTCTGCGTCTCGCGTTGGAAAACAACAACGAGATCGAGGTCGTGCGCGGCGAGGTTCTTTTCGGCGAAGCCGCTTTGCGTTCGCTCGAAGCTTTTTATGACCCGGTCTTGAGCCTCACGCCGGAGATCAACCACAGCAGCACCCCCACGGCCAGCTCGCTCGGCGGCTCCGACCGTTCGGGCGCGGTCAAGAACACCGATCTGAATTTCAACTCCTCGGTAATCAAACCGTTTCGCAAAGGCGGCGGCCGTTACGAAATGTTCTTTAACAACACGCGCGAGACGACCTCTTCGACGTTTGCGCAACTGAGCCCGTTCTACTCGTCGAGCTTCGGCGTGCAGCTCACCCAGCCTTTGCTGCGTAACCGTCCGATAGACATCAACCGCCACGCCATACGCGTCCAGCGGAAGCTGCTCGCGCAGACGGACGCGGATTTCCGCCGCCGCACGATGGACATCATCACGCAGGTGCAGCGCGCCTACTGGGAGATGGCCTTCGCCCTGCGCGAGCGGGAGAATCAGGTCGCCAACGTGAACTTGGCGCGCGAACTTTTTCGACAGACCGAAATGCGTATCATCTCGAACGCGCCGAAGTGCAGACCGAGCTTGCCAACCGCGAGGGCGAGTTGATAGCCGCCTCGCGGAACGTGTCGGTCGCCGAGAACACCCTAAAGCGTCTGCTCCTGCGTGACGCGGGGGCTAAGGAATGGTCGGCCTCGCTCGTGCCCACCGACGAACCCGTTTTTGACGAGTCGATTCTGCGCCTCGACGACGCCCTGGACGAGGCGCGTGCCAACCGGCCCGAGTTGATGCGGCTGCGTCTTCAACAAGACATCAACAACCTCGATTCCAGGTATACGAGGTGGGCCGCTCGACGACTTTTCTCCTCTTCCAGCGCGACAATCAATTATCAACCGCGCGCAGCCTCGAACTCCGCGCGCAGACCGACTACAACAAGGCGCTTGCGGATCTGCAACGCGCGACCTCGACGACGTTGCGCGCCAACAACATCATGATAGATTAACCGCCGGGTCGCGGTCGGGCGATTGAGGAGGTTGCGAATTGAAGTTTAATATCTGTAGACTGGCGGTTCGGCTTCCCTCAATTACCGCTCCGACCTATGCCGAGAATCTTAATCGCCGACGACCGTCCCGACGTGCTGGAGGCCCTCCGCCTCCTGCTCAGGAGCGAGAACTATGAGACGGAGGCGGTCAACTCGCCGGACGTAGTCCTGCGCGCCGTCGAAGCCGGCGACTTCGACGTTGTTTTAATCGATCTCAACTACGCGCGCGACACCACCTCCGGCCATGAGGGGTTAGACCTCCTGACACGCATCCGAAGTCTCGACCAGACTCTTCCTGTCGTCGTCATGACGGCGTGGGGCGGCGTCGACCTCGCGGTCGAGGCGATGCGGCAGGGCGCGGGCGATTTCATCCAGAAGCCGTGGGACAACGCGCGCCTCCTGACGGTTCTGCGCACGCAAGCGGAACTCGGGCGGGCGCTGCGCAAGGCACAGCAGCTCGAAGCCGAAAACAAACTGCACTGCGGAGACGGCGCTCAACCTGTCCACATCGCAGAGTCGGCCGCCATGCGTCCCGTCATAGACCTCATCGCCCGCGTCGGCCCTTCGGACGCCAACATCTTAATCACAGGCGAGAACGGCGCCGGCAAGGAGGTCGTCGCGCGTCTGCTGCACGCGCGCTCACCACGCGCCGCGAAGCCGCTGCTCACCCTCAACGCGGGCTCCCTCTCCGAGAACATCATCGAGAGTGAGCTTTTCGGGCACGTGCGCGGCGCATTCACCGACGCCAGGACGGATCGCATCGGGCGTTTCGAGTTGGCGGACACCGGCACGCTGTTTCTCGACGAGATCGCGAACGCGCCCTTGAGCCTGCAAAGCAACCTTTTGCGCGTGCTGGAAATGGGCGAGTTCGAGCGCGTCGGGTCTTCTAAAACGCGGCGTGTGAACGTGCGTATCATCTCGGCGACGAACGCCGATTTAAGTAAGGAGGTCGAAGCCGGGCGCTTCCGGCAAGACCTCTTCTTCCGCCTCAACACGGTGGAAATTCGTCTGCCGCCGCTCCGCGACCGGCGCGAGGATATTCCGCTTCTCGCCGCGCATTTTCTGCGTGTCCACGCGAGCCGCTACCGGCGGCGCCTGAAAGGTTTCGAGCCGCCGGCGGAGGAAGCCCTGTCGGGCTACTCATGGCCGGGCAACGTGCGCGAGATGAGCCACGTCGTCGAGCGCGCGGTGCTGATGGCGCAGGGCGAAGCGTTGACGGTCGCAGACCTCGGTCTGCATGAACCGCGCGCGGGCGCGGCCACACGTCTGGAAGAGATGAGCATCGAAGAGGTCGAGCGGATGCTGATTCAGAAAACCCTGGCACGTTACGAGGGAAGCACCAACCGCGCCGCCGAAGCTCTGGGCTTGAGCCGCAGTGCGCTCTACCGCCGAATCCAGAAATACGGGTTGTGATACGCGGGCTGTCGCGAGAAGCGGCGTGAGCGTCCTCACGTACGCCGGTCTATAGCCTCACCACGGGAGTGATAGCGGACGGGTGTCTGCGCGACGCCTATGAAAGTCGGATCAAGTGCCGCGAGCGGCGCGGCCGGGCGCAAGGCTTTGAACGGCGCTGGCGGGGTGGATTGCAATCATCCGCGGGCGATTTATCGTGTCGCCCTGACAGTTTCTTGACACCCGGTACAGGAGATCATCATGAGCAGTGAAGACCGCGAAGACAACACCACTTATAAGGTGGTCGTGAACCACGAGGAGCAGTATTCGATCTGGCCCGCCGACCGCGAGAACGCTTCGGGCTGGCAGGACGTCGGCAAGACCGGGACGAAGGAAGAATGCCTTGCCTACATCAAGCAGGTCTGGACAGACATGCGCCCGCTCAGCCTTCGCGAGGAGATGGAGGCGAAGGCCACCGAAGAGACCGGCAAGGATACTTAAAAATAAGGGGCGGCGCGG
>DASYMM010000567.1:0-3889 GCA_036009085.1 Pyrinomonadaceae bacterium
AGATTTCGGCGCGCGCTCCCTGTTGGTTGACGAAAGGGTTGTCGGGTGGGACTGTGCCGTCGTCGTTGAGGCGTAGCGTCTTTCCGCCGAGCGAGTCGAGTTTTTGCGCGATGGCGCGGTCGGTGGCGTCGCCCGTCGTGATGTAGAGTTTGTTGTCTGCACCGAAGCGCAGGTGCGTGCCCGCGTGATACTGCGCCGCCGGGATGCCTTCGATGACGACGCGGCGTTCGTCCAACCCGTTCGCGGTTTCGCGATAGCGGACGACGCGCACGAGTTGTTCCTTTTGCTGGCGGTACGCGTAGGCGAGATAAAGCAGGCGCGTCTGCGCGAACTGCGGGTGGAGCGTGAGTCCCATCAAGCCGCTCTCGCCCGTGGGTTCGACATCCTGAATCGTGGCGAGCGGTTCGGGGCGCAAACGCCCGCCTTCGATGACGCGTATGCGACCGGGCCGCTCGGTAAACAAAATCCGCCCGTCCGGCGCGAAGACGATTGACCAGGGCACTTCCAGATTGCCCGCCACAGTCTCCACGCGAAACTGCACCGCGCCTTGTTGAGAACTCGCGGAACTCCCATCGCCCGCGTTCGCGTCGTTCGCCGCCGCACTCGCGTTCGTGCTCGCGATCTCGCCCGCGCCTCTGCCCGGAGGCGGCGCGCTGCACGAAACGGCGTGCAGTGCGAAGATGAGCAGCAACGCCGTCCGGCGCAAGCACGCGTCAGTTGATAAGCCGGACGGCTGTAGTTTCCCTTTCAACTTTCATCCCCCTTGTTTGCCGGTCGCGTCTGTTATTGCTGTATGTACTCGTGCAGCAAGCGCAGTTCGTCGCCCTGCTCGCCGAGTTCGACGCGCATGATGTCGCGCATGGCGAGCATGCCGACCCAACGTTTGTCGCGCACGACGGGCAGGTAGCGCGTGCCGTGCTTCTCCATCAATTCCAGAGCTTCGTGCGGCGTGTCCTTGCATTCGATGACGGCTTTGATGACGCTCATGATCTCCCCCACCTTCGTCGTCGCAGGGTCTTTCCCCGCGATCACGACGCGGCGCAGCACGGCGCGCTCGGAGAAGATGCCGCGCAACAGCCCTTCATCGTTGAGCACGCAGACCGCCCCGATGTTGAGGTTCGTCATAAACTTCGCCGCATCGAGCACGGTCGCCGATTCGCGCACAAAATATGGCTCGCGCTCGCGTATCACATCGTCAATGGTCATCATTTCAGGTGTCCCTCCGCCGAGATGCGTGCAAGTTTTGTAGAAGCTGGCTGTGTTGTAAATCTTCGACGCGAGAAGATCAAGCGTTTAGTTTTGACCGGCGCGTTTGTACAACTTTTCTCTATTTGAAGAACGGGGCTGACGCGTCGAAGAACGAGGCTTACACGTCGAAGAGCGAGGCTTGCGCGGATGGGCGACGAAAGGTGCGGCGCGTCTCGACCTCTAAAACATCCGTGTGCCGGTTGAAATTATTCCGCTCGCAGTGGAGACGAAAACTCTGCTCGATCATGCGCCAGTATTCGCCCTGCCCGCGCATGCGCTCGCCGAACTCGCTCGAATTGAGACGCCCGCCGCGCATCTCGCGCAGGCGATTCAAAATGCGGTCGGCCTTCGTCGGCAAGCCCTCGCGCAGGCGTTGCTCGAAGTAGGGCGCGACGCTGCCGGGGAGACGCAGGAGCGTCATAAACGCATGGCGCGCGCCTGCCTCGCGCGCACGCTTCAAGAGTTGCGGGATGTGCGCATCGTTGAGCGTCGGGATGACGGGCGCGATGCCGATGCCGACCGGGATGCCTGCGGCGGCAAGTTCCGTCATCGCTTTGAAACGCGCGTCGGGCGCGGGCGCAAACGGTTCGAGCGCACGCGCCGTCGCGGCGTCGGCGAAAGGGATCGTGAAATAGACCTCGACGGAAGCCTCGCGCGCGAGTTCGACGAGCACGTCCAAGTCGCGCCGGATCAAAGCCGACTTCGTGACGATGCTCACAGGGTTGCGAAACTCAAGGCAGACTTCCAGACACTTTCGCGTCAACTTGTAATGCGCTTCGAGCGGCACGTAAGGATCGGAGGTGAAGGAGAAGACGAGTTCGTCGCCCTTCCACGAAGGCCGCATGAGTTCCTTGCGCAGCAGTTCCGCCGCGTGAATCTTGACGACGAGTTTGCGCTCGAAATCCGTGCCCGCGCCGAAGCCTAGATATTCGTGCGTCGGGCGCGAGAAGCAGTAGGTGCAGGCGTGCGTGCAACCGCGATAGACGTTGACGCTGTAGTCGAAGCCCACGTCGGGGCTGTCGTTTTTCGTGATGATGGAGCGCGTGGCTTCTTCCTCGAAAATCTCCTGCGTGGCCTCGGGCGGCTCGCCGATCCATTCGACGTGCGTGGAGTTCCAGGGGTTCGGGGGATTCTCGATGTAGCGCATCATTAAGAAAGTTTAGTTCAAAACTACGAATCACCATCCAACCCTTCGCGCCTTACGTCTCAACTTTGCGCCTTTGCGAGAACCGTATTTCTCGCAAAGGCGCAAAGTTAAATCCGAAGGCGGAAAGGAATACAAGAAATGTTTTTGTCCTGCGCTCAGAGTTCGCCGGACGCAATCTTCGGTTGTTAGAGATATAACGATTTTCGCCGAGCGTCAACGCCGGGCGTCGTGCCCGCGCGCGGGGCCTTTGAACGACAAGCGAAAACCCGGCCAGCGGGTTAAGAGTCACAGGGCTGAGGCTCTTTAACTTACTGACCGGGCTATTTGATTTTATGAATGAGTGGCGACTATTTCTATTTTTACTTCATGGCGAGAACCGGCGCGGCGACGCTACTCGCTTCGTCGCGAACAAAGTCGAGCAGGAGATTGAGCATGGCTTGTTCCATCGTGCTGATGCCGGTAAAACTCAGCGCGAATCCCATGTCTTCAATGCGGTAAACCACCTCGCCCCAGAGATACAGCCAGCCTTCGGTCGGCAATTGAATCTCCACGCGGATCAATTCTTTGGGCTTGACGCGATCCGAGGTGAGGACGAAACATCCGGTCGTACTAAGGTCAACGATGTGCCCTTCACACTGCGCCAACACGCCTTCCCAACGCGCATTGAGCCGCACATAAACACGTTCTGCTTGTCTGCGTTCAGCCATAATTCCCTTTCCCTTTGTCTCCTATTTATTGCTGCCTCTTATTTATCGCTGCCTCTTAACTTTATCTCAGGCCACCATCGCGGGACGAATCGGGCGCACGTTCTGCTGCACGCCGGGCAAACTCTCCGCATGTGAATAAGTGTCGGAAATGATCTTCTCCGCGCCGCCGACGCTGACCGGGCGCGAGAAGAAATAACCCTGCCCGTTTTCGCAACCGAGTTTACGCAAGAGCGCGAGTTGCTCTTTCGTCTCGACGCCCTCGGCTACCACGTCCATTCCCAGATTTTGCGCGAGCATCAGGATCGTGCGGACGATCTCTATGTTCTCGTTGTTGTCCACCATCCGCATCACGAATGAGCGGTCAATTTTCAGAGTGTCAATCGGGAAACGGTGCAGGTAGCTCAAGCTGGAATAGCCCGTGCCGAAATCGTCGATGCTCAGTTGAACGCCGAGCGCGCGCAGTTGCTTGAGCATCTCGGTTGCCGTGTCGATGTTTTCCATGACGACCGATTCCGTGATCTCAAGTTTGAGACTGCGCGGGTCGAGTTTCGTCTCGTCCAGAATATCCTTCACCTGCTCGATCATATCGGGCTGCGTGAATTGCTTGCTCGACAAATTCACGCTGATGAAGAGCGGCGGATCGGACGGGAAACGTCGCTGCCAGCGGCGCATCTGCCTGCACGCTTCCTGCAAAGCCCATTGCCCGATGGGAAGAATCTGCCCCGTGTCTTCCGCGACGGGGATGAAGTCCATCGGCGAGATGAGGCCGCGTTCCGGGTGCTGCCAG
>DASYMM010000568.1:0-6213 GCA_036009085.1 Pyrinomonadaceae bacterium
GATTCGATGATGGTCGGCGAGCCGCAAGTCTTAGGACAGGTGCGCCGCGCCTACTCGAACGCGGTCACGGCTGGCACGGCCGGGCGCGTCCTCCACCGCCTCGTGCATCACGCGCTACACGTCGCCAAGCGCGTGCGGACGGAGACAGGCATCGCGGCCTCCGCCGTCTCCATAAGTTTCACGGCGGTCGAACTCGGGCGCAAAATTTTCGGCACGCTCAAGGGGACGACCGTGCTCGTCATCGGCGCGGGCGAGATGGCCGAACTCGCCGCGCAACATCTGGCGAGCGCGGGCGCATCTCGCATCCTCGTCACCAACCGCACCACGGAGACCGCCGAACAGCTCGCCAGCAAGATCAAAGGTCAGGCATTAGACTTCTCTTCTCTCGCCGAGCATCTGGCCGAGGCCGACATCGTGATCTGCTCAACCGCCGCCGACGGATACGTCGTCACGGAGGAGATGGCGCGCGAGGCTCTGGCGGCGCGACGCCAACGCCCGGCCTTCTTCATAGACATCAGCGTGCCGCGCAACGTTGACCCGGCGGTCGGCAAACTCAACAACTTGTTCGTCTTCGACGTGGACGATCTGGAAGCCGTCGTCGCCTCCAACATACGCGAGCGCGAACGCGAAGCCGAACGCGCCGAGTTGATCGTCGAATCCGAAGTGATGCAGTTTCAACAAGCCCTGCGCTCCCTCGATCTAGGCCCCACGGTCGCCGCGCTCAAGGAGAAACTGGAAGAGATCGCGCGCACCGAACTCGCGCGCCAAAGAGGCCGACTTGGCGATTTGACGCCGGAACAGGAACGCGCCGTCGAAGCCCTGCTGCTCTCCACCGTCAACAAAATTTCGCATCCCATCATCAATCGCCTCCGCCACTCGCACGACACCGGAGAAGCAGAGACACTCAAAGAGTGGCGCAACACTTTCGGACTAGAGGAATAAGATGTCAGATGCTAGATGCCGGATGTTAAAAAGAAGCAAACTGCTTTGACTAACATCCGGCATCTAGCATCTGACATCTATCTTTATGAGAGATCATTTCATCATCGGCTCGCGCGGCTCGAAGCTCGCGCTGTGGCAATCGGAATGGGTGCGGGCGCGGCTCTTGGAGTTGCGGCCGGAGGCGGAGATACGCATTGAAGTTATCAAGACTTCCGGCGACGTGCTGTTGAATGTGCCGCTCGCCACCATCGGCGGCAAAGGCGTCTTCACGAAAGAACTGGAAGAGGCTCTGCTCGCCGGAGAGATCGATCTGGCCGTCCACTCGCTCAAAGATTTGCCGACGACCCTGCCGGACAATCTCTCCATCGCGGCCATCACCGAACGCGAAGACGCGCGTGACGCGCTCGTCCTGCGCGAAGGCGTCGCGGCGCAACACAACTCGCTCGGCGATCTCGCGCGCGGCGCAATCGTCGGTACTTCGAGTCTGCGCCGTCAGGCTCAGTTGAAACACCTGCGCCCCGATGTACAGATCAAAGATTTGCGCGGCAACGTGGACACGCGCCTGCGCAAACTTGACGGCGGCGGCTACCACGCGATCATCCTCGCCTCCGCCGGCCTGCGCCGTCTGGGCTTCGAGCGACGCATCAACGCCGCCATCGGACACGCGGAGATGCTGCCCGCCGTCGGCCAAGGCGCGCTCGGCATCGAAACACGCTCGGGCGACGCGCGCACCCACGCGCTCGTCTCTCTACTCGACCACGCCCCGACGCGCGCCGCCTGCACCGCCGAACGCGCCCTCCTCCACGCCCTCGGCGGCGGCTGCCAGGTGCCTATCGCCGCGCACGCCACGGTGCTCGGCAACGCGCTCCGCCTCGAAGCCCTCGTCGCCGCGCTCAGCGGTGAACAGGTTATCCGCGACGTGTGTGAAGACGAAAGCGCGCACGCCGCACGCGCGGGCGAGACGCTCGCGGCACGCCTGCGCGCACGCGGCGCGGAAACTTTGCTCGCCGGATTGACCGCTTGAACCGGCATTGATCGCTTGAATTTCGTCGCTTATCGCTCGTGATGCCTTCCGACCCACACCCGATTCAAGAGCAACCCCTGCGCGGTCGCACCATCGTCATCACGCGCGCCCTCGCGCAGTCGGCGGATTTCATCGCCGAACTCGAACGCTACGGCGCGCGCGTCGTCCCCTGCCCCACCATCGAGATCGTCGCGCTGGAAAGTTACGAACTGCTCGACGATGCGCTCGATCATCTCTACGGTTACGACTGGCTCGTCTTCACGAGCGCGAACGGCGTGGACTACTTTATGCGACGCATGAAGGAGCAGGGCTTAGACGTGAGCGAGTTGGACGAACTGCGTGTGTGCGCCACGGGAGCGGCCACCGCCGACCGCCTGCGCGATGCGCACGTGCATGTGGATGTCGTGCCCGGCGAGTTCAAAGCCGAAGGCGTCTTCGACGCGCTCAGGGATTATCTCGGCGGGCTTGAAGGGTTCGACCGTCTCAACTTTCTCATCCCGCGCGCTATGGTGGCGCGCGATTATTTGCCGCACGCGCTCGAAGAGGCCGGAGCGCGCGCCGATGTCGTCCCTGTCTATCGCACCGTCCCGCCGCAGACAAACGAGCGCGCACGCGTCGAAGCCATGCTCGTCGGCGGCGCGATTGACTGCATTACCTTCACCAGCGCCTCGACCGTGACGAACTTCGCCGCGCTTTTCGACACGCACGATCTGTGCGGACTGCTCAAGGATGTCAAAGTCGCCTGCATCGGCGACATCACCGCGCGCACCGCCGCCGACTACAACCTCTCGACCGACATTCAGCCCGCCGAATCCACAACCCACGCGCTCGCACGCGCCATCGCCGAACACTTCGCACAATAAACAGCGATAGCTTTCCAGCGTCTTGATTTCAACTTTTCTCTGTCTTCCCTTTGTGCCTTTATGGTGAGAGATGGTTCAGCGGTAATTCACCACCAGGGCACAAAGGCACAAAGGGGAAAAGAGCGCAAAGTAGTTCGGGAAACCAGCCTATTTCCCCGTCCAAACCCAAACCGAACGCCGTATGCTAAACTGCTTTTATGGCTAAGGGACGCGTCTTAGTGATTGACGATGAGCCGCTCGTGCTGGACACCCTGCGCGATGTGTTGACGGCGGGCGGGTTTGAGGCGGCGGCGGAGGGCGATGCGCGGCGCGCGCTCGAACGCGTCGCTTCGTTTCATCCTTCGGTCGTCGTCTCCGATGTGAAGATGCCCGGCTTGAACGGCTTCGAGTTGCTGCGCGAGTTGCGCACGCATCACCCGGAGATCGCGGTCATACTTTTAACCGGCGAAGGCTCGGTCGAGATGGCTCTGCGCGCGATACAGGACGAAGGCGCGTACCACTATTTCGAGAAGCCGATTGATAACGAGAAGCTTTGCGCCATCGTCGGGCGCGCGATGGAAGAGGGCAAGGCCGCGCGCGACGGCGTCGCCCTCCGGCACGAACTCAGGGGCGGCGGCGCGTTCGGCAAGTTGATCGGCAACTCCGAGCCGATGCAGCGCGTTTATAAACTCGTCGAACAGGTTTCGCCCTCTTCGGCTTCGGTCTTGATCACCGGCGAATCCGGCACGGGCAAAGAACTCGTCGCGCGCACGATTCACGAACTCAGCCCGCGCCGCGCCGCAGAGTTTGTGGCGATCAACTGTTCGGCCATTCCTGAAACGTTGATGGAGTCGGAACTGTTCGGACACGAGCGCGGCGCGTTCACGGGCGCGAGCGCGCGCCGCCAAGGTTGCTTTGAACTCGCGCATCGCGGGACGCTGCTCTTAGACGAGATCGCAGAGATGCCCGCGCTCCTGCAAGCCAAGTTGCTGCGCGTGCTGGAAGAGCGTTCGGTGCGTCGGCTCGGCGGCTCGCAAGAGATTCCGATTGACGTGCGCGTGCTGGCTGCGACCAACCGCGAGCCGCACGAGGCCGTCCGCGCGGGAGCGTTTCGCGAAGATTTGCTCTATCGTCTGAACGTCATCACCATCGAACTCCCGCCGCTTCGCCAGCGCAAGGAAGACTTACCGCTCCTGGTCCAGCATCTCATCACGCAACTCTCCGAACGACACGAGCGACCCGCGCGCCACCTGAGCGCAGCAGCCCTCGAAGTGCTCCGCTCGCACCACTGGCCGGGCAACGTGCGCGAACTCCGCAACGTCATCGAGCGCGCCGTCATCATCTGCTCCGGCGAGACCATCGAGCGGCATCACATCGCGCCCTACCCGCTCGACCAACGCGCCCGCGCACGCGTCGAAGACACCATCACCTTGCCCGTCGGCACGCCTATCGAAGAGGTCGAACGCCAGATGATCCTGCGCACCCTCCAAAAGACCGACAACAACAAAACCCGCGCCGCCGAACTCCTCCAAATCAGCCTCAAAACCCTCCACAACAAACTCCGCCTCTACCGCGAACGCAACCAACTCACAGACCTCGAACCCCCTCGCCCCAACCCGACCGCCGCACGCAAAGCGGACGAATAAACTGTCAGTAAAATAATCAACTTTGGAGGTTGTATGAATTCCGAGAGCCTATTCCCATATCAGTTTCATGGTTATGAACCGGGCATCTTTGCGGAAATCTATTTGCCCAAAAAATCTGAATATCAGGGTAAGCTGTATGAAACTTTGACCAATGGCTTTGATTTTAAGAAAGTAAGAGATAACTTTAAAGAAAAGAAAGCATATATTTCTATACTGCTCGAAAACTTCACGGAAATGGGAGAGTACACAGACGAGAGGGTTGATTCCATTGAATCATTATACTGGGGCTACTCTATGTATGAAGTAGACGGAGTATTCTTCAATCCTAAGAAAGGAATTATTGAGGAAAGGACTCAAATCATCCGAATAATGTTTCTACCTGACTTGGAGAAATTTGAGAGCCTGGCCTCCGAAACGGATTACAAAGATATCAGGAGACTCGTCAGAAATTTTCTCAGAGCCGACAGCAACGAGAGAGAAGCAATGTGTCATTCACATAAGGACATTGCAACTTACTTGAATGAATGGAAAGCCAACGTTGGTGTCTTTCTCTTTGGCTATCTCATTTTTGAACTTTGTGAAAGAATCAAAGAACTAAACGATGCTGAAAAAGCTCCTCTGGAAGAAGAAATCTGGGTGTCCTCCTTCTGGAACTTAGAGGTCAATAAAGTCAAGATCAGTTTGCAGGGCACTAATCAACTATTAAGTGCGCCCGATACGCCTCAATCGGCCTGACGACTCATTCAACCCAACCGCCCTCAGATTGCCTCTCGTCAGCTTTTGCCGGTTCAATTTGGGCTGTCGTTATTGTCGGGCGGCGGGTTAATTCTAGCGTCAGGCGTGCAACTTGCGAGGAGGTGAGAATGAAAACAAATTTATTCTTATTGTGTGCGGTTGTCCTGTTGATAAACACGAGCGGCAGCGCACAGAAAGCCGACCGCAGACGCGTTCCGGCCCAGACGGTTACGCTTGTCTCCCACACCAAACAGAAGTCATACGAAAAGTCTATCTTTAACTTCGAGTACGGCGTGAGAGGCGATAAAAAGTTCCCACGGCAGATGAGCCTCGACGAGATGCCCGACGTGCGAAGTGTCGTTGATTTAAACAGGCAGCAGAGCGATCTAGAGGTATCTAATGTGGGAAGGATGGACATTACGATACCCGGTGTGCAAAGGGTCGAGGTGCCGTCCAACCGGCCAACCCGCTATGACATACGCTATGGCGGATTCTCCCTGAATGGCGACGATAATTGGTTGGATATCGTAAACCGTCGCGGCTCACGGAGTATGCTCAAAGACCTGGGCGAGATGAGTTGGTCGGAGGTTGAACATGTGCCCGTCCTGCCTGCCAGCCCGACACCTCATACCGGCGAAGTGACGCATTCGTTCAGCCGTGGAGTTATAAAAAGCACGCCGGAAGAAGTCTTGGTTAAAGCTATCGCCGGTCACGTGTATGTCATGCATGTGAAGGATCGGAGAACAGACTACTACGTCATGTTCCGGGTCGAAGCGATTGAGCCGCAGGGGGAATGCACGCTTAGCTGGAAGCGCGTCCCCTCACCTGAAAGATAGGCGATGTGGCAGCCGGGCTTCGGCGTTAGATTGCTCTCGTGTGTTGAAGATGATGCGGGCTTGAGTTGCCGTCGAGAAATCGAGGGATGGCGAGACGGGGAAAGCTAGTTGATAAGCTCTTTTGCGCTGCCCGGTTCAGAGGATTAAATTTCCCTCGTGATGGTGGCAATTTTGCGCCCGATTATGAC
>DASYMM010000569.1:0-8407 GCA_036009085.1 Pyrinomonadaceae bacterium
CCGCGCTCTTGGTAGCATACAGCACGCCCGCGTCCGCCGCGAAAAGTGAGACGCCGCGCGAACCGTTTGAGACCGCCCGAATAATCATCGCGCATGCGCAGAAAAATCGAGAACGCCCCAAACACAGACGACAGCCGCACGGTAAAAGCGACAGACGACGCTTCCACTTCGTCCGCTTCCGCTTCGTCGCCCGCCGACGACTTTATCTCGTCGCCTTTTTACGCCGCGCTGCGCCGCGCGCTCCACAAACGCGGCGTCGAGCCCGAAGAGTTGTGCGACGCGTGCGACATCGTCGAGCGGCGTCTGCTCTTGGAGTACGGCGCGATGTTCCTTGCGACGCGGAGCGTGCGCGTGCCGCCGCGTTGCGTGTTTCGCAGCGCGGAAGAGTGCGAGCGGTTTCAGGCCGAGGCCGAACCGGCGGCGGCGATCATGGGCGACGCGCGCATCGAGTTGCAACCGGCTGCGCTCGAAGCTCTGCTCGCGGCGCGCTCGGAGGCGCAGGCGGCGGGCTTCGAGATCACGCCGCGCGACGGTGCGGAAGCCGCGCGGCGCAGCTACGCAGACACTCTGCGGCTCTGGGAGTCGCGCGTCACGCCCGCGCTCGCACACTGGGTCACGCAGGAGTCGCTCGCACAGGAAGAGGCGAATCGCCTGAGCGCGCTCTCTTCGCGCGAACAGATCGCGGCGGTGCTCGCAGAGGAAGAGCGCGGCAATTTCTTCAGCAAAGATTTTTCGCGCACGATCCTCTCTTCGGTGGCTGCGCCCGGCGCGTCGCAGCATCTCTCGATGCTGGCGTTCGACGCCTCGGAGTTTCGCGAAACGCGCGTGCGCGAGATTCTGGCGCGCCACGGTTGGTTTCAAACCGTGCGCTACGACTTGCCGCACTTTACTTTTCTTGGCGTTCGTGAGAAAGAGTTGCGCGCCCTCGGACTCAAGCGCGTCGAAGACTGCGGGCAAACTTTCTGGATTCCCGATATTTAAACGAACACTTATCGCGACGTGCAATCGCATGAAACTTTTTTCCTTGTGTTTTGGTGCCTTAGTGGTGAGCGCCGGTTAGTCATCCATTCATCACTAAGACACCGAGACACAAAGGAAGCACAGAAAGTTTCGACGGATTGCAAACCGTTATGAACTCGAATCGCTCAACACCCCTTGAAGGAGAAGACTAATGGCAACTTGCGCCTCTTGCGGTACGAACAACGTCGAAGGCACGAAATTTTGCGTCAGTTGCGGCGCGACGCTCGCGCCCGCACCCGGCTCCTGGCGCGCCGGGACTGAAGAATTACAATCACCCCCAACCGGCGGCACCGGCAGTTCCTCCACGCCGTCCGGCTCGCCTTCGAGCAGTTACATTCCCAACCCCGCGCCGCCCGTCTACTCCGCGCCGCAGCCCTCTTCCATGTACGCGCAGCCTGCGGGCATCCCCGGCGTCTACGGCCAGTTGCGCTACGCCGAATGGATCGACCGCGTGGTGGCCGCACTGATTGACGGCGCACTGACTTCCGCGCTGGTCTTCATCCTTTTCTTCGTCATTTTTGCGTTGACTGCCGCAGGCGCAGGCATCGGAGGCGATGACAATCCTCTACCGGCGCTCATCTTCTGCATCGGGATGCCGATCACCTTCGTTGCCGCCTTTGGCTTGGGTCTCTTTAACAAGGTCTGGCTTGTGAGCAAGCGCGGCGCGTCCATCGGACAGGGTGTGATGAAACTGAAAGTCGTGGAAGCGGCCGGTAACATCCCTTCGATTGGGACGTTGCTCTTACGCTTGTTGGTGCAGGTCGGTATGGGCTTTATACCGATGATTAACATCGTCTTGGTTGCGCTCGATCTACTGTGGCCGCTCTGGGATGAACAGAAACAGACGCTCCACGACAAAGCCGCCGGAACGTTTGTCATCAAGACCGGCTGAACGGCGAGCGAAAGCAGACGACGTAAAGCAGACCGCAATGAGCAGCGTTTTGACAAAATGGGCGAACAGGGCAGGCAGCGCGCCGGGACTCGTCGGCGCGCTGCTGCTCTTGCAACTCGTCTTCTTGCGCCTCGTCGCCTCGGCCACGACGGAGCGCGCCTATCTCTTCGGGCGCGCGTTGCACTGGGATTGCTGGTTCAAACAACGCCTCGGTTTCCCCTGCCCCACCTGCGGCATGACGCGCAGCGTTCTCCTTTCGCTGCAAGGCCAATTCACGGAGGCCGTGCGCGTCAACCCGGCGGGGTTGCTGCTCGTCCTGGGACTCGTTGCGTTCAGCCTCGCGCTCCTGTTTTTGATGTTCTACCGCCGACGCCGCACGACGCTCGCCGCCGGAGCCGTGCATCGCCGCATACGCCTCGGCGCGTCCGTCTACGGCAGCCTCCTCGTCGTCGTCCTGTTCGCACACTGGCTCGCGGAGATCGCTTCGCGCTAACGCGGACGGGCGCGCACCTAATCTGGCGAAACACGTTCGCCGCGCGAGAAGCGGCACGAGTTGAATAAGTAATTGCCATCATGCGCGTACAATTTGAAATCACGCCGGACGATATGGTTGACGTGACGCTGCGTGCGCTGCAACGCTCAGCGACGTACCGCGCGCAGCGCACGCGCAACGTCTTGCTGCTCGCATTGGTCTTAGGCATAGGGTCGTTCTTCGCCTTCTCCTTTGCTCTCTCCGGCGGGTCGCTGCAAACGAAAATCCTGTTGAGCGTTTTCGCCGCCGTCATCGGCGGTGTCGTCCAACTGTTTAGCGAGCGTTGGAACATCGAGCGGCAGATGCACGCCTACTGCGAGGAACAATTCGGCACTGACGAGCCTATTAACTTTCAGGTCAAACTCGCGCCCACCGGCATCCTCACCGAACGACAGGGCACGCAGGTCAACTTCGTGTGGCCGAACGTCGAGGAGATTGCGGAGACCGACGACTCGATAGACTTCTACATGCGCAACAACAGCGGCATCGTCGTCGTGCGTAAACGCGCCTTCGCGTCGGCGGAAGAGATGCGGCGATTCTTAGCTCTGGCCGCAGAGTACCTCGCACAGCCGCACAGCTTCGCCGAACCCGCCCCGCGCGTCTGATGCGCAAGCGCGCCGCCGCTCCCCGCGCGCAAATTTGCTTTTACCTTTCGCCCCGCTTGGTGCTAAACTCCGTAGCTGTCCGGCAGTCGCCGTTCCAAACAAACGACAACTTTCCCCGTTGCCTGTTAGAAGGTTTAAAATTAAGTCTCCTCATCGCCGCTCGACCGCGCTACTTCCCCCTCGTCTCTTGCAGAAGTAAACGGCCTAACGACGACCCTTTGTCCCCAAAAAGAGGGTTTTATCATGGACATCCCCCGTGTCATCGCTAATCGCTTCCGCATCGAATGTGAGATCGGCAGAGGCGGAATGGGCACCGTCTATCTCGCCACGCATCTCGGACTCGAACGCCCGGTCGCCATCAAAGTTCTCAAAGCGGAGTTTGCCGCCGACCCCGAAGTGGCCGAACGCTTCATGCGCGAAGCGCGCACGATGGCGCGTCTCAGGCACACGCGCGCCGCGATGATCTTCGACGCCGGAAGCCTCCCAGACGGTCGCCCCTTCATCGTCATGGAACACGTCGAAGGCGCGACGCTCGCCGACGTGCTCGCGCGCGAGGGGCGTTTCTCGCCCGAACGCGCCGTGCGTATCGCCTGCGAAATCTGCGACGTGCTCGCGGAAGCGCACGCGCTCGGCATCGTCCACCGCGACCTCAAGCCCTCGAACATCATGCTCAACGAGCGCGGCGTTTCGGTGCTCGACTTCGGCATCGCCAAAGTGCTCACCGCCTCGGCCGACGTGACGAAGACGCACGCCACGACCGAGTCGGGTTTGATCATCGGCACGCCGCGTTACATGTCGCCGGAACAGTGCATGGGGCGGCAGGTCGGCACGGCTAGCGATCTCTATAGCGTCGGCGTGATCGTCTATGAAATGCTGTCGGGCGAACCGCCCTTCACGGATCAACTGCAATCCGCCGTGCTCGTCCGGCAGGCGACCGCCGCGCCGCCGCCCTTGATGGCGCGCTGCCCGGAAGTTCCGCGCCGCCTCGCGATGGCGACGCACACGCTTCTCGCCAAGAATCCGTCCGACCGCCCGCAGTCTGCGCGCGAAGCACGCGCCATGCTCGAACGAAGCATTCAGAACACCGCGCAACTCGTGTTGCCGGAAGAGACCGCGCCCTTTGCCAACACCCTCGCCACGATGAACACGCGCTCCTCCAACGGTTCGCGCCTCATCGCCGCCGCGACGATTCTCGCCATGCTCGGCGGCCTCTTCTTCGCGTGGTCGAACAGCAACACGACGAGCGCGCGCAGCAAAGCCGGAAGCGCCGGAGCGCGCCCCGTCGCTTCGTCCTCTTCGCGCGCCGCCGCGACTGCCGCAGACGTTCAACCCGACTTCATAAACGACTTTGAAGACGCGGGCAGGGAAACGCCTGCCGCTCCGGTTATCCCCGCGTCGCTTTCGGGCGATGCCGCGCGCCAGATCGCTGCGACCGTCTCCGCCGACGGCGCGGTCAGCGAAGCGCGAGTCCTTCGCACCGTGCGCGGCACGAGCATCGCCGCCGTCCGCGACGAGCGGCAACGCAGCGGCATGTCGCAACTCGTCTTGATGGAGACGCGCGGCGCGACGGGCGGCTTCCGCGTGGCCGCGCGCTCCGCGCTCGACAAGGAAGGATTCAGCGGCGCGCGCTGGACGACGCAAGTGCTCGACACGGACGCCGACGGCTACGACGAGATCATCTGCACCGGCACCGACTCGCGCGACGACCCCTTTAGCCGTCGCCTCGTGCTCTACGTGCCGCGCACGCGCCAGTCCTACAGCATGCGCGTCGGCCTCGACAGCCGCGAATCAAAGGCCATCCGCGTCCGCTGGTCATCCAACGCCGGAGGCGACAAAGCCAAACCCTACCGCGCCGCCCTCCGCGCACGCGCCCTCGCCGACTTGCCGCAGGCAAAACTGTAAGAGCTAAAGCAGACCGTTTATATTTAAGGGAGGCGCAGATTAATGTCGCCTCCCTTTTCCATTCTTGCCGGTTGCCATTTCCATTTTTTTGCCGGTTGTCGGCCAAGCAACGCGGCGTGTTATGATCGCAGTCTAAAGGATGCGAATTTGTAAACGCCTGCCAGTTGATGTCTCTCGGCCACCCGTGCTGTGTGTCGTCGCAAAGTGCATGGGCGGGATTCTTACGAGCAATTTCATTTGAATAATTTATGAAACGAACTTCCTTGACGCGTTATCTCTCGACCCTGGCGATTCTCCTCTCGCTCGTCGCGCCGCTCCGCCTGCCTTCGTCCGCTTACGCAGCCGGCGCACAGCAAGCGGTTGAACGCCGCGCGACCGCTGCCGCCGCGCAGAAACCGGCGACTCAGCCTGCTGCTGCGACTGCCGCGCCGCAGACGCAACTCGTCAGCCGCGTGCTCGCAAACGGACTCGAAGTGGTCGTCCTCGAAGACCATTCGATCCCGCTCGTCTCTCTGGAACTCGCCGTCAAGAACGGCTCTTACACCGAGCCGCCCGAACTCAACGGCCTCTCGCATCTCTACGAGCACATGTTTTTCAAAGCCAACAAGGCCGTGCTCGACGAAGCCGAATATCTCAAGACGCTCGATCAACTCGGCATCCTGATGAACGCTTCGACGCGTGAAGAGATCGTCAATTATTACCTGCACACGACCAGCCCGAATTTGCGCGTCGCGATGAACTACATGCGCGACGCGATTCGCTACCCGCTCTTTAACGAGCGGCAGTTCGAGCAGGAGCGGCAGGCCGTCTTAGGCGAACTCGACCGCCACGAGTCGAACCCTTATGGCTTCCTCGGCATCGAGATGAACAATCGTCTGTTCTACAAATATCCGAGCCGCAAGAATCCGTCCGGCAATCGCGAAACCGTCACGAACGCCACCACCGACACGATGCGTCTCATCCAGTCGCGCTACTACATCCCGAACAACTCGGCCTTTATCGTGACGGGCGACGCCAAGCCCGAAGAGGTCTTCAAACTCGCGCAGGAGCTTTTCGGCGACTGGCGCAAAGGCGACGACCCGTTCGTGAAGTATCCGCTCGTCGAGCATCCGCCGCTCGCGAAAAGCGAGGGCGCGGTGATCAAGCAGCCCGTCAACAACGTCATCATCAACATCGGCTGGCAAGGCCCGTCCATCGGCAAGGACAACGCGGCCACCTACGCGGCGGACGTGTTCTCTTACATCCTGCAACAGCCCGATTCGCGTTTCCAGCGCGCGCTCGTTGACACCGGACTCATCACCGGCGGCGGCATCAACTACTACACGCAGCGCAACGTCGGCCCCATTCAAATCACCGTGCAGACGACGCCCGACAAGGCGCGCGCCGCCCTGCGCGCCATCTACAAAGAGGTCGCCGCCTTCAACGAGCCGAGCTATTACACGGACGAGCAACTCGAAGCCGCCAAAGGTCTGCTCGAAGCCGAAGACCTGTATCAACGCGAGAAGTTGAGCGAGTACACGCACATCATCGGCTTCTGGTGGGCTTCGACCGGGCTCGATTATTTTCGCGGTTATCTCGCCAACCTGCGCCGCACTTCGCGCGCAGACATCACGCGCTACGTAACGACATACATTCAAGGCAAATCGCACGTCGGCCTCGCGCTGCTCTCCGAAGAAGCTCAACGCGAAGTGCAACTGACGCCGCAGGATTTGATCGGGGAAGGAGCAAAATGAAGGGATGAGGGATGAAGGATGAAGGATGAATAAAAGCACTCAATCGCTTGAATGCTCTATTTCATCCCTCATCCCTCATCCCTCATCCCTCATCTTTTTTTATGATGGAAATTAAAAAACTAAAACAGGCGCGGCGCGCTTCGGTGTTGTCGTTGGCGTGCGCTTTCATGTTGTTGTTCGCGTTGGGCGGCGAGGCGTGGGGGCAGCAGCAGGGGGCGGCGACGCCGCCGCAGGGCGTGGAGGCTGCGCCGTCGAAAGCGGCGGCTCCCGCGCCGGACAAAGAGAAGGTCAAGGAAGTCGCGGCGACCGCCGCGTCGCTCGTCACAGAGTTTGAAGTCAACGGATTGAAGGTGCTCGTCAAGCGGCGCGCGGGCAGTTTGTCCGTCTCCTCGGGGTTGTTCATACGCGGGGGCGCGCGCAACGTGACGGCGGAGAACGCCGGGATCGAAGCCCTGATGCTCGACGCCTCGACCGAGGCGAGCGTCGGTTTCCCGCGCGAGACGCTGCGCAAAGAACTCGCGCGCATGGGCACGGGCATCAGCTACAGCGTCGGCTACGACTACTCCGTGCTCGCGCTCGGCTCGACGCGCGCCAACTTTGAACGATCCTTTGACATCTTCGCGGACGTTGCGCTCCGTCCCGCGTTTGCGCCGGAAGACGTTAAGCGTGTGCAGAACCGCCTCGTCATCTCCAGGCGCGACGACGCCGACACGCCCGATTCGTTCATACAAGTGCTGCAATCGCGCGTGGCCTACGCGGGGCATCCTTACATGAACGACCCGGACGGCACCGAGCAGACGCTCGGGCGTCTGACCGTCGAAGACCTGCGCCGCTATCACGCGCAGACGATGCAAACTTCGCGGCTCCTGCTCGTCCTGGTCGGCGATCTGGACGCGGCCAAAGTGCGTGAGAGCGTCACGGCTTCGTTCGGCAAACTTCCGCGCGGCGAATATCGCTCCGCGCCGCTGCCGCAACTCGCCTTCAACGCCGCGACCGTGGACGTGGTGCAGCGCGCCATCCCGACCAACTACATTCAGGGAGTCTTCGCCGCGCCGCCCGTCTCCGCAGACGACTACTATGCGATGCGCGTCGCCTCTTCGCTTCTCAACGACCGCGTGCTCTATGAAGTGCGCTACAAGCGCAACCTCTCTTACGCGCCCGAAGCGTTTTTGCGTAATCAGGGCGCAAACATCGGCGGCATCGCCGTCTCCGCCGTAGACGCCAATCAAGCCATCAGCGTGATGCTCTACGAAATCTCGAAGATGCAGCGCGAACCCGCGCCCGAAGACGACATCAACAAAGTCATCTCCGGCTTTTTGACGCAGCACTACATCGGGCAGGAGACGAATTCCGCGCAGGCCGGAGACCTCGCCATGTACGAACTGATCGGCGGCGGCTGGCGCAACTCGCTCACCTTCCTCGAACGCATCCGCGCCGTCACCACTAAGGACGTGCAGCGCGTCGCCCAAAAGTACATGCACCACCTGCGCTTCGTCGTCCTCGGCGACCCCGCGCGCATAGACAAGAACGTGTTTACGGTGCAACTGGGAGAGTAAAAGGGATTTTAGATCGGGGATTTTGGAAGAGGGGATTGAAAGCATGTGTCTTTCAATCCCCTCTTCCAAAATCCCCGATCTAAAATCGGCAATCGGTTCACCGTCGCAGTTCGCTAACTAACTTCTGGTAGAGTTCGGTGTCGAGCTTTTGAAGCAAGAGGCTCTGG
>DASYMM010000570.1:0-4067 GCA_036009085.1 Pyrinomonadaceae bacterium
TATCCTTGACGCGCAGATGCCCGGAGAGAGTGGTCTGTCGTTGGTGCAGAAGGCGCGCCAGTTGGCGCACCGCCGTCGCACCCCGATCATCATGTTCACGGGCAGCCTGCGGCGGGACGATGCTCTGGCCGCCGGAGCAGACGCTTTTTTGAATAAACCGACCGGATTGAAAGACCTGATCGCCACTTGTAATTCGTTGCTCGACAAGACTGTTAAGAGTGAGAGCGACACGGGCGACTTACAAAAATCGGTCGGCAACGTGCACAGGTAGAAAGGGACGCGAGGGGAAGCGTCCGAAGTTTTAGCAGTAAGTGTCCGAGGTTTTAGATTTACGCAGCGCCGTTCTCTGTGCGGAGATTCGACGGTGAGTTTTATTGTTTTAAATTTGCTCCCTCACCCGCATTAAGTAAAGGAAGGCCGCGTTCAACGGAAAGGCCGGCGAATAGTGCAGACTATTCGCCGGCCTTTTCCCCCTTCGCGGGGGACATAAGACGGGAAGCAGAGCGGTTTTCGAGTAGGCGCACGACAGGCTGACAGCCTGCCGGACATTCAATTGCCCTCCGCTCCAATCAAAATCGGCGAACAATTTCAGCCGCGCGCCGCCGCCTGCCGGGCATCAACGAGCGTTGCCGAAATATGTTAGGATGCCTCTACCTATTCGACGCCTATGTTGATTATGAATGAAGAGAGACGGTGCGCGGCCATACTCGACGGCGCGCGCGTGGCCGAAGAGATCAAGCGCGAAGTGGCGCGCGATGCGGCGCGTTTGAAAGAGACGGACGATTACGTGCCGTGTCTGGTGGCCGTTCGGGTCGGGAGCGACCCGGCTTCGGCTGTCTATGTGCGCAACAAGGTGCGGACTTGCGAAGCGTTGGGGCTGCGCTCCGAGCACCACGAACTGCCGGAAGAGACGACGACAGAAGAATTGCTCGCGGAGGTTCAGACGCTCAACGCGCGCGACGACGTTGACGGCATCCTCGTCCAACTGCCCCTGCCGCGCGCCATCGCCGAAGCGCGCGTGCTCGAAGCGATTGATCCGGCGAAGGACGTTGACGGCTTTCACCCGCTCAACGTGGGGCGTCTGACGCTCGGACGCACAGGATTCGCGCCCTGCACACCCGCCGGGATCATCGAACTGCTCACCCGCGAAAAAATTCCCATACGCGGCCAACACGCCTGCATCGTCGGTCGCAGCCACATCGTCGGTCGCCCGCTCGCGCAACTTTTGCTGCAACACGACGCCACCGTCACCATCTGCCATTCGCACACGCGCGACCTGCCTGCGCTCACGCGTCAAGCCGACCTGCTCGTCGCGGCGACGGGGCGCGTCGGCCTGATCCGCGCGGAGCACGTGAAGCCGGGAGCGACGGTGATTGACGTGGGGATGAACAAGATCACGGACGCGCAGATGGCGAGAGATTTTTTCGGCGACCGTGCCGACGCGCGCATCGAAGCGATCAATAAGCGCGGGTTTACGCTCGTGGGCGACGTGCATCCGGCGGAGGTGGAGCGCGTGGCGGGACATCTGACGCCGGTGCCGGGCGGCGTCGGCCCTCTGACGGTCGCGATGCTCGTGCGAAACACTCTGACGGCGGCGATAGAGCGTCGTCGTCGGCGTGAGCGTTCTTGAAGCCATGCTACGCGCGGGACTGACAGGATCAATCGCGGTCGGCAAGTCGTTCGTCTCGTCCGTGTTCGCGGAGTTGGGCTGCCATGTGCTCGATGCAGACCAGACGGCGCGCGAAGTGGTTGCGCCGGGAAGCGTGGGATTACGTGCCATCGCCGTAGCGTTCGGCTCGGAAGTGTTGCAGCCGGACGGCGCGCTTGATCGTGCGAAACTCGGCGCGATAGTCTTTGGCGACGAAACGAAGCGTGCGCGCCTGAATGAGATTTTGCATCCCCTGATCATCGCCGCGCAGGATGAGTGGTTGCGCGAGCGTGAGGGGGAAGATGCACGCGGCATCGGCATCGTGGACGCCGCTTTGATGATCGAGTCGGGCAGCTACAAGCGTTTCGATAAGTTGATCGTGGTTCATTGCCGCAGTGAGTTGCAACTCGAACGTCTGGTCAAACGCGATGGCCTGACGGTCGCGGAAGCCGGGCGACGCATCGCGGCACAGATGCCGCAAGAGGAAAAGAAAAAGTTTGCGGATTACCTGGTCGATACATCAAACGGTTTCGAGGATGCGCGGGAGCAGGCGGGCGCGGTCTATGAAAAGCTGAAAGCACAAGCGGCGCAGGGTTGAGCAAACGTAAAGCATTGATGGCGCAAAGTTGAAGCTGTGAGACGCCTGTAAAAGTTGATGCGGAAAAAGGGACGCAAAGTATTTCTGAGTTTTAACGCGTCGCGCCTGCGCGTGCTGCTGGCCGTGTGTCTGGCTCTTGGTCTGACTATTGCGAGCGGCGGGTGCTTTTCGAGCGACGAGGGGGAGACGTTTTACGGGCGCGTGAGCGTGCCGCAGCGGCAGGAGTTTCGTTGGAGCGACGGCGGCTTGCCGCAGGTCTTCGACCCCGCGCTCGCGGCGGCTCCGCCCGATACGGACGTGGTGCGCGCCATGTTTGAAGGGTTGACGGAGTATGACCCGAAAACTCTGACGCCGGTTTCGGGCGTGGCGATTCGTTGGGAGTCGCAGGCGGAAGGACGCGAGTGGATTTTTCACCTGCGGCAGGATGCGCGCTGGTCGAACGGCGAGCCGGTGACGGCGCGCGACTTCGTGCGCTCGTGGCAGCGCACGCTCGAACTCGGCGAACGCGCGCCGCACGTGAAACTTTTAGCCAACCTCGAAGGCGTGCAAATTAAGGCGGCAACCCCGGCGGGCGCGCCGACGCCGACAGCTTCGCCCGCGACGAATGATGAGAGTGCTGCTATTGGGGCGTCGAGAGCGGCGGAACCGAACGCCAGCCCGTCGCCCGTCAAGCGCGAACTCGGCGTCGAGGCGGTTGACGATCACACTTTGAAAGTTCGACTGCAAAGGCCGGATAAAAATTTCCCCGCGCTCGTCGCGCATCCGGTGTTTCGCCCGGTCTATCAGCCGGAGACGGCGGAAAGCGTCGAGCAGGGCGAGGCGGTTGAGTTGTTTGCGGAAGAACATGCGAGAGACTCTGACCGGCAGCAGCAGGCTTCGCCGGTGATCTCAAACGGCGCGTTCAATCTCAGCGCGCAGGCGGCGGACGGCGTGGTGCTGGAACGCGCGGAGAGTTACTGGAACGCCAAGATCGTGTCGCTCGAACGCGTGCGCTTCGTCGCCGCGCCGGATGCGGAGGCCGCGCTCTCCGCGTATCGCGCGGGCGAAGTGGACGCCGTCACGAACGCCAACATCGAGCCGCTGGCGATGAAATTGCTCACGCCCTACAAAGATTTTCGCCGCGCCACTTTCGGCGCGCTCACCTTTTACGATGTCAACACCACACGCGCGCCCTTCGACGATCTGCGCGTGCGTCAAGCCTTATCGCTCGCCATTGACCGCGAGCGGCTGAGCGCGGACACGCTCGGCGGCGCAACCGAAGCCGCCGCGAAGTTTCTGCCTTCGATTGGAGGGGAGTCGAACGTCGAGAGCGCGGGTGCGACGGATGCGCTGAATGCGCTGAATGCGAAAGCGCACGGCGTTGCGTTCGACGCGGAACGCGCGCGGCGTCTGCTCGCGGAAGCGGGTTTTCCGGGTGGCGCGAATTTCCCGCGCCTGCGTCTGCTGGTGAATCGCAACGAGCAGCACCGCGCGGTGGCCGCCGCCATCGCCGCGATGTGGCGCAACGTCTTGGGGGTTGAGACGGAGATCATTCTGCGCAACTGGGACGAGTATGAAGCGGCTCTGCGCGCAGGCGAGTACGACGTGGCGCGGCGCAGCGTGTTGATGCAGACGGTTGACGAGGAGACAAACATGCTCGCCATGTTCGACCCTGAGAGGTTGAACGTGAAAACGAATGCGGAGTCGAACGGCGGCGAGAGCGCGGAGTCGCAGGCGGCTCCCACGCCGCGCGCGGAAACTCGCGGCGAGCCTCCGGCGGGCGGAGAAGAATCGGCGCGAGGCGCATCGGAGGCGCAGGCAAAGACGACGCCGTTGATCTTA
>DASYMM010000571.1:0-17471 GCA_036009085.1 Pyrinomonadaceae bacterium
GTCAACGAAACTTTAAACGCCGTGATGGCCGCGCTGCACGGTCTGGACGTGCGCGTGCGCCGCGAACTTTTTCAAGATCGCATGTCGTTCAGCGCGTTCAAGAGTCTCTTGAGCCGCACGGCCAAACTCTACCCGCGCATCTTCCAGCGGCGCGTGCGCGAACACCTCGGCGTACGCGGCACCTTCTGGTGGCTCGCCGGTATCGCCGAAGCCGCCTTCAGCGAACGACGCGCGCGTGCCGCCGCTGTAGCAGTCGCGACAGGCGGCGACAACGGCGCGCCGGGCGCAGCAGAACAGGCTCCCGCCCCCGCAGAGGAATTTGCCCGCTACGTTGCGCTCTACAAAAAAGATCAGGGGTCGGGCGCGTCAGACTAAGACGCCCCTGGGTCTACGGCAGCGCAGGAGCGAAACGATCTTCGAGAGGTCGCTTCGTCCGCGCGCTTTGTCATTTGTAGGTGATGGTGATCTTATCGTCCTTGTTCAGCTGGATGGGCGTGTCTTCATTGATCTGAAGACTGACGAGCTGAACTTTGTCGTTCTTGTATTTTTTGCTGCCCGCCGGTGCGTCAAAGCCGGGTGGAACGTCTACGCTCACCGAACCGCCGTGGACGATGATCGGAGGATCGGATGCTGCTGGTGCTGTTTGAGGATAGTTAGGGTCGTTAGTGCTCATAGATTCATTCTCCTTTAAGGTGGGTTAAGTTGAGAATTTAATTCGGGGCGTCGTGCTCAGGGCACGAAAGATCGGTCTTTGAGTGAGCCTGATCTTTCGTGCCCTGCCCTGTGAATTACGGTTGTGGTTCTTCTTCGCTGCCGTGAACGATGATCGGGGGGTCTGAGCCGGCTAAGTTGTCGGATGACTCTTCTGATGTGGAGCCGCCGCCGCCGGTTTGCTCTTCATCGTCTTCCGGCTGTTGGGAGTTGTTTTCAGTGTCGTTCATGTCCGTTAATCCTTTCACGGTTAGGTTGAGTAACAAATTTATCGAACGCTGGCGGATAGTTCGCCGAGTTGCTTGCGGCAAAGTTGAACATCCGGCCTCGCCTGATAAACATCAAAAGCGGCTGCTCCCCATTTCTGTTGCAGTTCCGCCATCAAAGCGTTCGCGCGCGAGGCATAATCTCGCGCCGCCTCCAGATTGCCCGCGCGCTGGCTGGCACGTGCCGCCACGAACCATGCGCGCCACTCTGAAACTTTTTGCCCCGAACGGGCGAAACTCGCCTGCGCTTCCTGCGCGCTCGCGAGCGCACCGGGCGCGTCTCCATAGGCCAGTTGCGCTTTCGCCAACGCAAGGATAGAACTGGAGATGAGCCACGGGTCGCCGTTGAGCCGGGCGGTTGCCAGCGCCTCTGCACATAAGACTTTGCCTTTGGCCGTCGCGCCCGCATAACTTTGCGCCAGACCGAGCGTGCGCTTGGCCTCGACGGCGAGCGGCGCCTTGTTCGAGTCGCCGAGCGCGCTCAGGGCTTGCTGGCTTTTCGCCTGCGCCTCGCCGAAGTGGCTCTCGCTCAAAGCCATCTGAGCCTCGGTCAAATAACTGTGCGCCAGTAGTTCTTGATTCTTTTCGCCCGGCTTCTCGGCAACCGCCTTCGCTTGATTCAGCATGGCGCGCCCCTCTTCATAACGCCCCAGACGCCAAAGCATTTCGCTCCGGTTGTGCAAGCTGTAAGCGGCGTATAGTTCCCGCCCCACAGACTTTTCGATCTTGTAACTCTCCTCGAAATGATGCAGCGCATCCAGATAGCTTTCCTGCTGCGCGAGGACGTTGCCCAGTTCGACATGAGCCGTCGAGATGAGCGTCGGGTCGCCGATCTGTTGGGAAAATTGGAGCACTTGCTGGAAATCACTGAGGGCTTCCGCGTAATTGCCCTTCTGGCGTTTGCCGCGAGCGAGCGCGGCACGCGCCTGCGCTTCCTCTTTGCGATAACCGCCGGATTGATAGAAGTTGAGCGCCTGCTCCGCGAGGCGCATGCCTTCATCGGTTTTGCCTTGCCTGATGTACATGCTGCCGAGGTTGACGAGCGCCTTGGCCTCTGTGCGGGGCGCGTTGTACTTGCGGGCGGCCTCAAGTCCCTGCTTCAGATATTGGTCGGCCTCCTTATCTTCACCCTTCGCCATGAACGACAAGCCGAGTTCGACGTTGCCGTGCGCGACGAGGTTTCCCATGTCGTTCTTCTGCGCCAAGTCCACCGCGTCGCGCGCGTAGCGTTGCGCGCCCGCCGCGTCGTTCTTGTTGGTGGCGACCGCGCTCAACTGTAAGAGCATGTTGATGTGCTGCGCGACGTTGCCGCCCGCCTTCGCCATATCCAACCCTTGCTCCAACTGCGCGCGCGCCTCGTCGAGTTTCCCGCTGTTGCGTAGCAGCGCGCCGCGCCGGTGGAGCACTTCGGTCTGGCCTTCGTTGTTGGCAAATTCTTTATAAATTTTTTCGGCGTTGTCGTAGTTCGCGCTCGCGCTCGCGGTTTCTCCCTGACGTGCGTAGAGGATGCCGATCCGCAGGTAGGCCGTGGCGTGCTTCGCATCGCGGGTCGTCGCCTCGACGTAACTTTGAATGGCCTCTTTGGTCTGCTCCATCTTCTCGTAAGCGCGACCGAGATCGACGTAGGCGTCGGAGCGGTCGGGCAACAGGCGCACGATCTCTTGATAGCCGCGCACGGCGCGTGCGTAATCGCGCGTGATCGTCGCCTGAATCGCGTCAAACCGGAGCGCGTCCACTTGCGAGAGGTTGTCGCGTTCGACGGCGTGCGAATTAGCGCGCAGCATCGAATTCGCGCTGTCGGCGTCGTTGTCCAGTTCGGTCAGGACTTCGGCCAGACGCGCGTGCGCCAGCACGAACTTGTCGTCGAGTTCCGTGGCATAACGCAGGTGCGTGCTCGCCTGATAGTACGCGCCCGCGCGCAGCAGATTCGTGCCGAGGTCGTATTCCGCCTGCGCTTGCGGGGTGGGCGTGTGCGGCGTGGGGCGCAGCAAGCGACTCGCGCCCCACCCGACGAACACGAGCGCGGCGATGCCGATGAGCACGGCGGCGATGGAGAGGCGCGGGCGGCGCAGGTTGTCCGAGAGCGTCGTGAGCGAAGTCGCGCGATGCGCGCTGGTGTGATACGCGCCGGACGAGTAAGAGGTCATGCTCGGCGTGCGCGTGTCGTCCAGCTCGGAGAAGTGGAAACTGAGCGCGCGCAAATCCGCGATGAACTCCTCGGCCGTCTGGTAACGATCTTCGGGTCGCTTGGCGATGGCTTTCAGCGTGATGCGGTCGAGTTCGTGCGGGATGAGCCGGTTGAACTTTGAAGGCGGCTCCGGGTTGACGTGGATGACCTGCGCCGCGATCTCCATGACGGTTGCGCCGGAGAAGGCCGGGCGACCCGCGATTGATTCGTAGAGCAACGCGCCGAGGCTGAAAAGATCGCTGCGCCCGTCAACGGGCAGAGCCTTCGCCTGTTCGGGCGAGAGATAGAGCGGCGTGCCGAGCATCACGTCGCTGCGAGTTTTGACTCCGGCGAGCGTCGCGGCGTTCTGGTCAATCTCCTGTTCTTCGCCGATGAGCTTCGCCAATCCGAAATCGAGCACTTTGACGATGCCGCGCTCGTTGATGATCACGTTCGAGGGTTTGATGTCGCGATGAATGATGCCGTGGCGGTGCGCTTCGCAGAGGGCTTCGCCCACGTCGGCGATGATCTCGATGGCGCGCGAGATCGAGAGTTCTTCGCTGCGCAAGAGGTCGCCGAGTTCGCGCCCGTTGACGAGTTCCATCACGATGTAGGGTCGCCCGTCGGGCAGGTCGCCGAAGTCGAAAAGCGTGGCGATGTGCGCGTGGCTGAGGGCGGAGATGGAACGCGCCTCGCGCAGGAAGCGCGCGTGGTGATTGTGGCTGTCGGGCGCAGCCGAGGGAATTTTGATCGCCACGCGCCGCCCCAAACGCGTGTCTTCCGCTTCATAGACCACGCCCATTCCGCCCTCGCCGATTTGATCGAGAATTCGGTAATGGGAAATGGTCTGCCCGATCATATAAAACGGATTCCTTTAGCCTCGAAAGTGTGCAGTAGATGGCGTGAACAAAACGAGCCGCTTGTCCAATGCGGCGGTTGGAGTGCGTTCAGAAAAACTCGACTGTTCGTCTGCGGCGTATTCTGCGACAAAGCATCAAGCATTTCAAGAGCAAAATCATGTAAAGGTTCTTTCTCCGTCCAAACTTGATCTACGACACGAGGCGCGAGAGGGTTCGCCTCCGCCTTGTTTGTTTTGCGCTTTCACTGTTCAGTTTTACGCCCGGCGCGCGGGGTTGGCCGGCCGCGCGCGGGCAAACTTAACTCTTGCGCTTCGACTCAATTGCGGGCATACTTTTGTCCGTCCAGAAGTTCCTGCTCTCGCGCATCTGACGGTGATGATGTGCCTGCCCGCAACTGAAGTTAGGCGACGACGGCGTTCGGCTGAGGAGAGAGTGAGGTTGGGTTGTCAATTTGTTAGAAGCTGCTCTCGTTAGTGTTAGAGCAGCGGGCGTGTCGCCGCCGAGCCGTTTGCCAGAGCTTCCCTTGAGACTTCGGCCAGCTTGATCTGATTAGACGCCCGCGCTTCCTTCGACTTTTAAGGAAAAACGATATGGGTACGAAACTTTACGTGGGGAACCTCTCCTTCCGCACCACGAGCGATGAACTCAAAGACCTGTTCTCGCAAGCGGGCGAAGTGGAGTCGGCATCCGTGATTGAGGATCGCGAAACGGGACGCTCGCGCGGCTTTGGCTTCGTCGAAATGGCGACAGCGGAAGGCGGCGCAGCGGCCATCACGCAGTTCAACGGCTACGAACTCGGAGGCCGCGCCCTGACGGTCAACGAAGCGCGCCCCAAAGCTGATCGCGGCGGCGGCGGTGGCGGAGGCGGTCGCGGCGGTTACGGCGGCGGAGGCGGTGGTCGTGGCGGCTATGGTGGCGGCGGCGGAGGCCGCGGCGGTGGCGACTACGGCGGTGGTGGAGGCCGTGGCGGCGGCGGTGGCGGCGACCGCGAACCCCGCTGGTAGATCGAAAGCAGTGACAAGTGACGGGTGACAGGTGACGGGACAAAGCCTTTTGTCTTTCAACTGTCACCCGTCGCTTTTTGCGCTTTCACCACTCGCCGCCTTTGCGTTCCTGTCTGTCGTCGCTTTTACGTCCCTACCGCCCGGCGCGCCTCTCGTTATTCGTCACCGTTTTAACTTGTCACTCGTCACTGCCTTCTAGCAGCAGGCGTCAGCTTGAGTTTCAGACGCTCGCCCGCGCGCATGATTTCCACTTCGTATTCCACGCCCGCCTTCATTTCTCCGAGCGCATAGGTGTAATCGTAGACGTTGCGCACTTCGCGCCCGGCCAGCCGCACGATCAGGTCGCCCGCTTTGAGTCCCGCCTTTGCCGCCGGTGAATCGTCGCTCACGCCGTCGAGTTTCAGACCGTTGCCCGCCTCCGCATAATTCGGGATCGTGCCGAGATAGACGCGAAATCCCGTGGAGCGTCCGGCCGCCGCGTCCGACTTGGCGCGCGTGTAGGTCGGGCGCGCATCGCTCGCGTCCACGGCGCGCACGATGTCGCGGACGAAGGCGACGATCTTGTGCTCGCCTTCGTAGTTGATGCGGTCGGCGGTGTCCGAAGGCTTGTGATAATCCTCGTGCGTGCCCGTCCAGAAGAAGAGCACGGGCGTCTGTTTGGCATAGAACGAGGCGTGGTCGCTCGGGCCGAAGCCGTCTTCCGTCATGGTCAAAGCGAAACGCTCGCCCGGATTGGCGCGCACAATCGTCTCCCCGTTCGCGGCGACCACCACGGGAACGCCGCCGCTACTCGCCGCGCCGTCATGCGTAGAGGCGGGCGTGCCCGTCGCCGTCACGCTCAGGTCGAGACCGTGGTTCGCACGCTCGATCCACTTCTTCCACTCGGAGGACGTGCCGACCCCGCCGACGTTCAGCTTGTTCTCACGCATCCGACCGATCATGTCCAGATTGATCATGGCGACCGTCTGCGTGAGCGGCAAGGCGGGATTCCGCACGTAAGAACTCGAACCGAGCAAGCCTTCCTCCTCGCCGCTGAAAGCGATGAAGACTATCGTGCGGCGAATTGACTTGCGCTCATTCGCGAAGGTGCGCGCGAGTTCCAGAAGACCGGCCACGCCCGAAGCGTTATCGTCTGCGCCGTGATGAATCTCGCCCTCGCGCGCGGCGAGGCTGCCCTGCCCTCCGCGTCCCAGATGATCGTAGTGTGCGCCGATCACGATCACTTCATTTTTCAACTTCGCGTCGGAGCCTTCGAGTATGCCGACGACGTTCGCCGCAGGGGCTTCGCGGCGCACGATCTCCGTCGTAACCGAGAACGCGATGTTCTTCAAAGGCGCGGAGAAACTTTTACGCGCGGCTTGTGCTGCGGGTTGTGCCGACGGTTGAACAGTTTCGCCGACGGCACGCGTTTCGGGCTTCGGCGCATTTTGCTGTAGCAGCGCGTTTTCCAACTCCTCAAATCTTACAGTCGGCGTCGCCGCCGCTTCCAGAGCGCGCCGCGCGGCTTGGCGTGAGATGACGACGACGGGAATCCCCGCATCGCCGGAAGCGACGCTTTCGTCAACACGCAGGCGCGAGAGTTTGTCGTCCTTGAAATTCTCCTCGCGCGCGATGACGAGGAGCGCACGCGCGCCGTGATCGCGCGCCGCCGCCGCTTTGAAGCGTAGGTCTGCGAAGCGCGCGTAACTGCCGTGCGGGTTGTCGCCGTCGGGCGTGCCCGCAAAGGCGAGCGCGAGGCGTCCGTGCAAGTCAACGCCCGCGTAGTCGTCGTGCCCCAACTCAGCCGCAGTGATGCCGTAGCCGACATAGGTGACGGGCGCGCTCTCCACGCGCGCGTTCGCGCTCCAGGCGAGCGGCATCCAATCCTCGCCCACGCGCAGGTCGAGCGCGGCGGCGGGCGTCTTCGCCGCAGCCTCGTTCGTGCGCGGCGTGAACGCCACCGCGTTCGTCTTGCCGAGTTCGACGCCCGCGACATACGGAAAGTCCTGCATGTAGCCGAGATGACTATTGCTCGCCTGATGACACTTCGCACGCGGTTCGGGACACTCCAAACCATAGTTATTGAACTCGCCAGCGATGTAGACGGCTGCCGCCGTCGCGCCCTTCGTCCCCGTCCGGCGGCCTTCCAATTCAGGCGACGCGAGATACTCTACATGCTCACGCAGCTTCTTTATCTCCGGCGCGCTCGCGCTACGCGGTTGCTGCGCCACAAGCGCACTCGCCGCCAGCAGGGCGACGAGCAAAAGTTGAAAAGTTTTACGTCTCATAAGTTTAAAACCTGTCCGTGGTCGGTTGTCCGTTGTTTTGCTTCTTGGTTAACTTGAATCTCGATCTTTAGCACGCCGCTTGATGACCACAAGCAACGGAGAACTGACCACGGACTAATCTTTATTCCACCCAATCGGCGATAAAAATATTCGTATCGCCGCGCGTCTTGGCGTTGCGGTTGGAGGCGAAGACGAGTTTCTTGCCGTCGGGCGTGAACATCGGGAAGCCGTCGAAGGTCTCTTCGTAGGTGATGCGTTCCAGCCCCGTGCCGTCAACCTTGATTGAGTAGAGGTCGAAGTTGCGCCGCTTGGGATCGTTGACGTTCGAGGCGAAGATGATGCGCTTGGCATCGGGGAAGAAGTAGGGCGCGAAACTGGCCGCGCCGAGTTTCGTCACCTGCCGCTTGTTCGAGCCGTCGGCGTTCATCACCCAGACTTCAAACGTGTTCGGCTCGATCAAATTCTCCGTGAGTTTCTGCTTGTAGCGCGCCACCTGTTCGGGCGTCTGCGGGTGATAGGAGCGATAGACGATCTGCTTGCTGTCGGCGGAGAAGAACGCGCCGCCGTCGTAGCCGAGTTCGGTCGTCAAACGTTTTACGTTTCGCCCGTCGGTGTCCATCGTGTAGATGTCGAGGTCGCCGCTGCGCATCGTGGTGAAGACGATCTTTTTGCCGTTCGGCGAGATGGTTGCCTCGGCGTCGTAGCCTGCGGTGTCGGTCAACTGTTTGACGTTCGAGCCGTCGGCGTTGGCGGTGAAGATGTCATACGAAGGATAGATCGCCCAGACGTAGCCCTTCGAGAAATCGGGATTGGGCGGGCACTCGCGCGAGCCGAGATGCGTGGAGGCGTAGAGGATGCGCTGCGGATTTTTCGGGAAGATGTAGGAGCAGGTGGTGCGCCCTGCGCCCGTCGAGACCATGCGCACGTCCGTGCCGTCGGCGCGCATCGTGTAAATTTGATCGCAGGCGCGCCCGTCGCGCTTCGACTGAAAGATGAGTTGTTTGCCGTCGCCGCTGAAATAGGCTTCCGCGTTCTCGCCGCCGAAGCTCAACTGCCGGACGTTCCGTAAATGTTTCTCCGACGCGAGCGCGACGCCGTCGTTGTTGCCCGCCGGTGCGGTTTGGATTGGGGATTGAGCAAAGGAAAAACTCGCGACGAGAGCCGCGCAGGTTAAGATGAAGACAAAGAGCAAGGGAAATTTTTTCATATCCGTTATTCGTAACGATGAACTGTATTGTTGCGTGATGTTCGCAGGAGTATTACCAGATTTCTCGCAGTTGGAGGAGGAAGTTCGGCAGCACCGGGTCGCCCGCAACTGTTTCCGGCGCGTCGAGCGTCTCAACCTCTTGGCCGGGGCGATAGACGTAAACGCGCCGCGCCGCCGGGTCGATCAACCAGCCAAGCTGCGCCCCGTTTTCGACGTACTCAAGCATCTTCGCCTGCAAACGCGCCAGCCGGTCCGTCTTGCTTCTCAACTCCACCACGAAATCGGCACAGATCGGCGCGAATTGTTCGCGTTCATCCTCCGTTAATGCCTCGTAACGCTCACGTCTTATCCACGAAGCATCGGGCGAAACCTTCGCGCCGTTGGGCAAGGTGAAGCCCGCAGAGGAATCGAAACATATTCCCGCACCGGCATCTCTCGCCCAAAAGTAAAGTTGAAAATTCAGGCTGGAGTTGCGGCGTCCGGTCTCACTGGCTGTCGGCCCCATAACGATGAGTTCTCCTTTGGCGGTCATCTCAAGGCGTAGGGTGGGGTTGTCCAGACAGAGTTCAAAAAATTTCTCGTCAGTCAGGCCGAGCGCGCCTGCCCTGACCACCAGCGCCGAGTCCGTTTCAAAAACCTTTTCAGCAACACTCATCGCTAATACCTCTCAACTTCCTGAAACCTCAACCGTTCTTTCGCTCGAACTCCTTCATAAATTCGACCAATGCTTCGACGCCTTCGCGCGGGAAAGCGTTGTAGATCGAAGCGCGCAAACCGCCCACCGAGCGATGGCCTTTGAGGCCGTCGAGTTTGGCGGCGGTCGCTTCCTGCGCGAACTGCTTCTCCAAATCTTCCGTGGGCAGGCGGAACGTGACGTTCATCAACGAGCGCGCATCCTTTGCGGCGTGGCCGCGATAAAAGTCGGTCGCGTCAATCGTGTCGTAGAGCAACTTGGCCTTCGCTTCGTTTTCGCGCTCCATCCCGGCGAGGCCGCCTTTGCCTTTGAGCCACTTGCAGACGAGATTCAGGATGTAGATGCCCCACGTGTTCGGCGTGTTGTAGAGCGAGCCGTTTTCGACGTGCGTGCGATAGTCGAGCATCGTGTGGAGACCGGCGGGCGCGCGCTCCAAGAGGTCTTCGCGGATGATGACGATGGTGAGACCGGAAGGCCCCATGTTCTTCTGCGCGCCCGCGTAGATGAGCGCGTAACGCTCGACCGGCTCGACGCGCGAAAGGATGTTTGAAGAAGCATCCGAGATGAGCGGCACGTCGCCCACGTCCGGCAAGTGCTTCCACTCGACGCCCTCAATCGTCTCGTTTGAAGTGAGATGGACGTAGGCCGCGTCAGACGAAAGTTTGAGTTCGTGTTGTTCGGGCGTGCGCGTGTAGCGGCTGTCGGCGGTGTCTGCGACGACGTTGGTGGTGCCGACGCGCTTTGCCTCCTTGAGAGCCTTCTTGCCCCAACTGCCCGTGATGATGTAATCCGCCGTCTGGCCTTCGGGCAGCAGGTTGATCGGGATCATCGAGAACTGCAAGCTCGCGCCGCCTTGAAGGAAGAGCACCTTGTAGTTGTCGGGTATGCCCATCAACTCGCGCAAGCCCTGTTCGGCTCCGCCGATGATCTCGTCGAAAGTTTTCGAGCGATGGCTGATCTCCATCACAGACATGCCGACGCCGGGCAGGGCGATCATGTCGCGTTGCGCTTCTTCGAGGACGGGCAGGGGCAGGACGGCCGGCCCCGCGCTAAAATTATAGATTCTCTCAGTCATTGTTCTCTTCCTGAAATGGATTTAGTCCTGATGGATTTAGTTCTGCTTGATCTTTAAACCCGAACGCATCCCCGCGCCCGCGATGCGCGTGACGATGGAGCGCGGCACGAGGCGTTCGGCCTGCGTCTGCACGTAATTGATCCAGCCGGAGATGATATGGCCTTTGCCCCTGTCGAGTCCACGCAAGGCCGTGCCGACCACATCTTCCGGGGTTTCGGCGACGCGAAAGGGCGGCTTCTTGACGCCCGCCGCCTCGAAGAAATTCGTTTCCGTTGCGCCCGGACACAAGGCCATCACACGTATGTTGTACTCGCGGTTCTCGTCCCACAACGCTTCCGTAAAAGAGAGCACGAAGGCTTTCGTGGCCGCGTAGGTCGCCATGTAGGGCACGGGCTGGAAGGCCGCGGTCGAGGCGACGTTGATGATCGCGCCGCGCCGCCGTTTACGCATCGGCGCGAGATAGAGATAGGTGAGTTCGACGAGCGACTTCACATTCAAGTCAATCATGTTCAACTCGCGCTCCAAGTCGAGCGACAAAAAATCGCCCATCGAACCGAAGCCCGCGTTATTGACGAGCTTGTCAACTTCCAACCCCCGCCGCGCGGTCTCTTCAAACAACTGCCGCGCCGCGCCCGCCGCCGACAAGTCGAGCGCGATTGTCTGGCAGTTCACGCCCGCCGCCGCGCGCCCCAACTCGTTGCACAACGCGTTCAACTTCTCCTCCGAACGCGCCACCAGCACGACGTTCTCCCCACGCCCCGCCAGCCTGCGCGCAAACACCTCGCCGATCCCGCTCGACGCGCCCGTGATCAAAGTTACTTTCATGAGAAATCAGTGACGAGTGACAAGTGACGAGAGAGAAACAGGTTTCAAGTTTCGGGTTTCAGGTTTCAGGTTTCAGGTCTGAGGTTCTTCGGTTCTTAACTTGTAACTCGTCACCTGTCACTCGTCACTGCTTTACCAATTCTAAGAGATCGAGTTCGATGATGTCCGCGTTTTCGGCGCGCAACTTTTCAAGCGTCGCGGTGGGCGGCGCGGCTTCGAGGTTGATGCGCGCGACGGCGGCCTCCGCGCCTTCAAAGACGATGTTCTCCATCTCCTGCACGTTGATGTGCGCCTCGCGGATCGCGTTTAAGACTTGCGCGAGCACGCCGGGGCGGTCGCGGTGGCGCACGACGAGGAGGTGCGTGGCGGGCGTGCGCGCGGCGAGGTTGACGACGTTCTGCACTTTGCCCGTCTCCTTGAACGCGCGGATGATTCGCACGGTTTCGGCGGCGATGGCTTCCTGCGCTTGATCTGTGGACGCGCCGATGTGATGCGTGCCGTAGAGATTCGCTTCCCGCGCGATCTCGTCTGTGAACTCGCCCGTCGCCGATGTCGGCTCGTTGGCGAAAACATCAAGCCCCGCGCGAATGCCGCGCTCGCGCATCGCCGCACGCAGAGCGTTTTGATCAACGACCTCGCCGCGCGCGGTGTTGATGAAGTACGCGCCTTCGCGCATGGCCGAAAAGAAATCCGCGCCGAGGAAGCCGCGTGTCTCAGGTTTCAGAGCGACGTGGACGCTCACGATGTCCGCCGCGCGTGCCACATCCGCCGGACTCGACGCGCGCTCGATGCCCCATTCCGCCGCGCGCTCGTCCGTCAGACTCTTACTCCAAGCCACGACCGGCATCCCGAAGGCCAGCGCGCGTTTGATCACTTCCTGCCCGATCTGCCCCGTGCCGACGAGGCCGAGCGTGCGCCCGTAGAGGCCGCGCGCCTTGGAAAACTCCTTCTTGTTCCATTGTCCCTGCCGCAGGCTGATGACGTTGTCGGCAATGCGTCGGTCGAGCGCGAGGATGAGCGCGAAGGTTAACTCGGCGACGGCGATGGAATTTTTGCCGGGACAATTCGAGACGTAGATGCCACGGCGCGAAGCCGCCGCCACGTCAATCGTGTTGTAGCCCGCGCCCGCGCGCACGACCAACTTCAACGCGCCCGCCTCCAACATCGCTTCCGACACCTTCGTCGAACGCACGACGAGCGCGTCCGGCGCGTAACCCTTGATGGCTTCGACGAGCGCGTCGTCGCGCGCGTCCGGCTGGTAAGAATAATCGCACCCGGCGGCTTCAAGTCCGTCGCGCCCCGACTGCTCGAATTTATCGGCGATTAAAACCTTCATTCGTCTGTGCCTCTCGTCAGTTCAGAATTAGGCAGCAACTTGTACGCGCCGCGCGGCACAAACTCTCCGCGCGAGATCGAGTAGAAGACGCAAGGGCTGCCGTAGTGCGGTTCGGTCGTCTCGTATTTCATGCCGAGTTTTTCCATCACATGCCACGAGCTTTTATTCTCCGGCGACGCCACCGCGATGATGCGCGGGAGCTTTAGTTCCTCGAAGCCGCAACGCAGCCACGCGCCGGCGAGTTCGGTGGCGTAGCCCTTGCCCCAGTAGGGCGTGTCGAACCCGTAGCCGACTTCGATCTCCTGCCCCGCACGCGCCGAATGTTCCCCGTTCCAGCCGAACTCAAGCGGCTGTAGCCCGCCCCAGCCGATGAATTCGCCGCTCGACTTTTCGACCGCGCCCGCCATGCCGAACCCGTGCAGACGGTAGCATTCGAGATACGCGTGCAGACGCATCTCCACAAACTCGGGAGTCTGTATCGCCGACGTGCCGATATAGCGCGTGACTTCCTCTTTTCCGCGCAGCGCGATGAGCGCGGGCAAGTCTGCGAGCGTCAAGGGACGCAGCAACAGTCTCTCTGTCTCGATAGTGAAGTTCATCGCATCAACGCGCTCACGCATTCAAGGTCTTAGGTCAAACGTCCTGTCACGGCTTCGGGCAAAGGTCGCCCGCCGCGCGCCCGCCGCCGTCCGCTGGCATCCCGCCGATGGCGCGACCGAGCAGCGCGGCGTTGACGAAAGTGATACGCAGGTTCTGCGCTTTGTGCTCCGGCGTGTCGTTCGAGGCGACGGGCTTCGTGCTGCCGAAGCCGACCGCGATGAGCCGCTTGCAATCCACGCCTTTCTCCAGGAGCCAGCGCGCCACGCTCAGAGCGCGCCGCTCGCTTAGTTGTTGATCGGCCACCGCGTCGTCGCTCGCGTCCGTGTGTCCTTCGATTCGCAGCAGCGTGACGGCCTTCTTCTCGCCCAGATAATCTTTGACAACCGTGAGTGCCTTTTCGCTCTGCGGCAAGAGTTTGTCGCTGCGGTCTGCAAAGACGACGGGGGTTGTGAGTTTCAGTTCGTTCTGCTCGATGGTGTAGGGCTTCTGCTGCGTCGCACCGCCGTCTTGCGCCGCGACGCTCACGGCGCAGGCGAAGATGAACGAGGGCAGCAGAGTCAGCAAAGTTCTCTTTTTCATATTCGATTCGGCTCTCAAAGCGACGGGCAGACACGCACGCCCGCCTCGCAACTAAGAATGTAAACATGAAGCCGCACGAAATAACACGAATCTGATTTCGTGTTGTTTCATGCGGTTTCGTGTTTCATTTCTTTTCCTCATTATAGTTTTGTCAGACGCTCTAAATTTGATGGATCAACAACCCGTCGCGCAGCTTCGGCTCGAACCAGGTGGACTTGGGCGGCATGATGCCGTTGGCGTCGGAGACTTTGAGCAAATCTTCGATGGTCGTCGGCGAGAGCGAGAAGGCGACCGCCGCGCGCCCTTCGTTGACGAGTTTTTCGAGTTCCGAGGTGCCGCGTATGCCGCCGACGAAATCAATGCGCTTGTCTGTGCGCACGTCTTTGATGCCGAGAATCGGGTCGAGCAAGTGGTCTTGCAACACGCTCACGTCGAGCGCGACGGTCGGGTCGTCCGATTCGGTTTGCGCGCCGTCGAGCAAGGTTAAGTTGTACCAACGCTGCCGTAGATACATGCTCCAACTTCCGCGCTCCGGCACAGCCGCCGTCCCTTCCGCGACGCGAAACTTCCGTTCCACCGCCGCGAGAAATTCTTCCGGCGACATGCCGTGCAAGTCTCTGACGACGCGATTGTAAGGAAGTATCTGCATCTGGTCGGACGGGAAGATGACCGTGAGGAAGCGGTTATATTCTTCGTCGCCCGTGTGCTCAGGATTTTGGTCGCGCAAGTGCGCGCGTGCGCGGCTCGCGCTCGCCGCGCGGTGATGCCCGTCTGCGATGTAGAGCAGAGGCACTTCGCCGAAGGCGCGCACGAGTGCGTCCGGCGCGGGCGCACGCCAGAGCGTGTGGCGGATGCCGTCCGGCGCGGTGAAATCGTAGAGCGGATCGCCCGCGACGACGGCGGCGACTAACGCATCAATGCGACGGTCGGCGCGATAGGTTAAGAAGACGACCCCGGTTTGCGCGCGCAGTTCGAGCATGTGGCGCGTGCGGTCATCTTCCTTATCGGGGCGCGTGCGCTCGTGCTTGCGAATTAGCCCCCGGTCGTACTCGTCAACCGCGCAACACGCGGCGATGCCCACCTGTTCGTGCTCGCCCATCACGAGGCGATAGAGATACACGCTCGGCTCCGCTTCCGTCTCCAGAGGGCACGACTCGATCAGCTTTTGAAAATTCTCTGCGGCTCGTGCATACACGGCGTCGCTGTAAATGTTCGTGCCTTCCGGCAGATCAATTTCGGGGCGCGTGACGTGCAAGAGACTCAAAGGATTATCTTCGGCCAGCGCGCGCGCCTCTTCGGTGTTGACGACATCATACGGCACGCTCGCCACCTGTTCGACCCGCTCCACGGGCGGGCGCAAAGCGCGGAAAGGATAAATGATAGCCACGGGCTTACGTTCTCCTCACGACAGAAGATGAAAATGCGGGATTTCTAACCCCTAAGACTATCCGCACCCGCACCCCTTTGCCAAGCCCCGAACGCACTCCGACACAACAACACACCAAGTTTGTTTTCCCCGCCATAGATTATTTCCAGAGGTGTATATTTACATCAGGAGGCAACTGCGCTATGGCAAACGAGGAACATCTTAGAATTCTTAAGCAAGGGGTGGATACGTGGAATAAATGGCGGCAAAGTAATCCTGAGATAAACCCTGACCTGAGCAATACTGACTTAAGCAAATCGGCTCTTTGCAACGCTAATCTAAATTCGGTGGATTTTACTGGAGCAAATCTTAGTGATGTGTTTTTTGAGCAATCCTTGTTCGGCAAAGCAAATCTTTCTTCGTCTCTTGTTTATAACGCAGATTTTAAAAAGGCTGATCTTTTAAGAGCAAAATTCCATGATGCGATTATTTATCTTACAGATTTTACAGAGGCAAGGCTTGCCGGGGTTGAATTTACTAGGGCGCGATTATGGGAAGCAGATTTCAGAAATGCAATATTTGAGGGGACAGATTTTAGTTATGCAGAGTTCAGCGCGATCATTCTAGGGAATAATGATCTTAGTTCGGTGAAGGGATTAGCAACAGTATCGCATAGCTTTCCATCAACGATTGGAATTGAAACTATTTATCTCTCAAAGGGTATTATTCCAGAAGTGTTTCTCCAAGGGTGCGGCGTCCCAGAGGACTTCATCACTTATGTGCGTTCATTAGTAGAAAGTTCAGAGCCAATCCATTTCTACTCCTGCTTTATCAGTTACAGTCATGCTGATAAATTGTTTGCGCAGAGGTTGCATGATGCGTTGCAGGGTCAGGGGATTCGATGTTGGCTGGACAAGGATCAATTGTTGCCGGGGCAGAAGATTTATACGGAGGTGGATCGGGGTATACGTTTGTGGGATAAGGTGCTGCTGTGTTGTTCGGAGGATTCGTTGAAGAGTTGGTGGGTGGAAAACGAGATTCAGATCGCGTTTGACAAGGAGCAGCAGTTGCGTAAGCAACGGGACGGCGCGGAGGTGCTGGCGTTGATTCCGTTGAATCTCGACGGCTATTTGTTCAGCGATGAGTGGAAAAGTGGATTGAGGACGGAGATCAAGTCGCGTTTGGCGGCGGATTTTACGGGGTGGGAGAGGGACAATCGGAAGTTTGAGACGGAGTTTGAGCGGCTCATCAGGGCGTTGCGGGCGGACGCGGGTGGGCGGGAGTCGCCGCCGGAGTCGAGGTTGTGAGTTAGAGATATTTGGGGAGACGCGGACTAAGAAGCTGTTTGAGGAGTCCCGTGTGGGACGATTGCGAATAGCCCGGCACTTTAGTGCCGGGGAGTAGTTAAAAAATAATAGAGTCCCGTAGGGACGATTGAATTGTGAGATGAAGTTTCAACCGTCCCTACGGGACTCTAGGTTGAAAACACGTTCATTATCCCAGCCATAAATGGCCGGGCTATTCTCAATTGTCCCTACGGGATAAGCACAGTTTTCTTTTCAAAGCTTCTAACTTTAAAGGGGCACGGCGGGCTTGGGGCGGCGTGGTTCCTTTGTGGGGCGGGCGGGTTTGAAGTGTGGGCGGCCTTGCTAAACATTTTAACCCGTGCGCGAGTAATTTTAACTCGTTTCCTAAATATTTTAACTCGCCTCCTAAAAGTTCTAGCACGTTTCCTAAATGTTTTAACGCGTTTCCTAAATTGATTCGCGCGCGGGTTAAAATGTTTAGCAGGTGTTCCCAACTCTCTAGCACGCATTCCCAATCTTTTAGCCACGTTTCCCAAATTTCAAACTCGCGCTCCCATCTTTTTAACGCGCGTCCCTAACTTTCAATCCCTCTGTCCCAAGTTTCAAACCTGCTGCTTAAAGTTTCGGGAGGCGGGTTTGAAAAAGGGGAGGGGCTGTTGGTAAAAGGGATTAGCCCGTTTGAATCAGTTCCGGTAGAAATTTTCCCTGTGATTGACGAGATAGTTCGCTATTGACAGCCGGGCGCGAACGGGCATACATTTTCAGTGTTCCCCTGTGATGTCTTTTCCTGTTGGCGCGTGCCCTCAACCCGCGTCAGCCTCACTACCAACGACCTTCACCTAAGGAGAAAGATCATGGCAAAAATCGAAGTGAGTAGATTCATCCGCAGGCTCATCATTTTAGGCGTGCTCCTGTCGGGCTTGGCTATCCAGACGACGAGCTATAACCCGCAGACTACTGCGGCGAAGTGCGACGGCGCAGCCCTGCCTTGTTGCTCGGCCTGCGACGTGGAAAACCCGCCGCTCGCCTGTCGTCGCGGGTGTAGCCCGAGTTGTAAAACGAAATAAACTCGCAGAGGCATACCGGGCTAAAGACTGAATCGTCCGGCGGCGCAAGGCTCAACGCCAATCAACGCCGGCGGCATGAGTAGTCGCCCGCGCGCTTTCACAAAACGGGAACCCGTAGAGTTATCCTGTGAAGTTGGATA
>DASYMM010000572.1:0-4400 GCA_036009085.1 Pyrinomonadaceae bacterium
GTTAATTGCGGCGGAGCGGATGCGCGACGCGGGCGGCGCATCGGCGACGGAGAAACTGCTCGGTCTGAATCAACAACCCTCCGTCATTGGCGCGTTCGCCGCGCCGCCCGGCAACAGCGAGGCGTTGCGCCACATGTCGCCGACGATGCGACGCACCATCATTCGTGGGCTCGTGGCGAAGCAGCGCACGCGCCTGCGCCGCCTCGCCCTGCACCTGCGCGACGAGCGCGACGGCGAACAGCGCGAGCGGCAGGGCGATGAAGACAGGGGCACATTCGCGGACGAACTCGCGTTGGAAATAGCCGCGCCCGATGCCGCGCAACTGGCACGCGCGCGCGCCGAGTTGACGAGCGCGGCGCAGATGCTCGACCTGTTGGACGAGTTGCTGATTATGCAGGATTACGCGCTCAGCCAGATGGGTGCGTTCGCGCAGGGCTGAGAGGCGAAGAGGCCGCTCTGCATAACGAAATTTCAACGCATCTATCTCAAAATCGGGAAGCCCCTGAAAGTATCGAGTAACGTTTGACGTTCACTTTCGATACTTTCAGGGGCTTCGACATGTTGCCGGCCGCTTGCTCCCAACGGTTGCTCGCCGTGGGTTACGAAGCTCCCGCGCCCGTCGGCGTTGAAGCTTGTTTCGACGCCTGTTCGGCAGCGGCGTTGCGGAGCGTTTGGAGGATAGCGCGTGCGCGCTGAGTGGTCGCACGTTGGGCGTGCGGGTCGAGCTTGATTACGGCGCGGAGGTCTGCGACGGCATCCGCGATGCGACCGCGTTGGAGAAAAATCTCGCTGCGTCCTGCCAGCGCGTCCACGTTGGCGTAATTGAAGCGAAGCGCGGCTGTGTACTCGGCGACTGCGTCTTCCAGATTGCCGAGGCGTTGATGCGCGGCGGCGAGGTGACAGCGAAAGACGCTGTCATAAGGGTCTGCCGCGACGAGGCCGCGATAGACCTGTCGCGCCTGTTCGATGCGCCCGCTGTTGAGAAATTGATAGCCGACGCGCGCGATGGCGTAGAGCGCATCACGTCGCAGGCCGACGAACTCCGCGAGGTTGATCTCGCCGCCGACCAGACGCGCGACGAGCGCGGGCGGCACTTTGACAGGTGGTGGCGGCGTTCGGCTATCGAGTTGTGTCATCGTTTGTCCTGCCTCTTCGTCAGACGGCGACCGAGCGGTTGCGTCCCGTCGTCAGTTGATCGGAAAGCGTGAGCCAGCGCGAGAGCGCGTCGAACATGTCTGCGAGTGCACGGAAGGCATCGCGCAACGCCTCTGCATGTTGACGGCGATCATAGCGTTCGTCGTTTTCCACGCGCCCGGAGTTGTCGTTGTCGCAATAGGCGTTGTAGCCGAAATCGTTGGGGCGCATGTCGCCGCGCCACGAATCGAGGAGGCTGTCGAAGATCGAGTTAGCCCAGTTGCGCGCGTTGCCGAAGCGGCTGACCTGCTCGGTGAGGGGGTGCAACTCGCCGCCCGTCTTGAACGATTCGCCGCCGTTTTCGCTGCCCGTGATCTCATTGCCTTTGAACGACCAATCGTCGGCTTCGCGCCCCATCACGAACACGTCGTTGTCGCCGAAACTGTTGGCGTGTTGGTAGCCGTCCTGCGTGACGGTGCCGATCTTGCCTTTGCCCTTGTCAATGTCGGAGACGAGGACGCGGTCGTTGCCGCTGATGATTTCGAGCGAGCCGGTGACGGTCATGTCGCCGTAGGGAACGGTCGAGACGTTGATGCGCGTGCCGTCGCCGAGCACGAAGGTCGAGTCGCGTTTGAAATCCCACTTGCCGCCGTCGCCTTCGTCAACGTGCGGGTCGCCCCAGATGCGCGTCTCCTTGCCGTCCGGCCCCGTGATCTTCCACTCGTACTGGCCGAGCATCTCGATCTTGTAGCCGCCCGGTGTGGTGATTACGTCGCCCTCTGCGCGCAGGCTGCCTGCCGGGTGGCACGAATCTTCGAGCGCGGGCGGTGCGACCGGCGCACACTGGCAGAGCGCGGAAGTCGCGCCGAACTTTTCCGCGAGCGCGGCGAATTTGTCGTTGAAATTGCCGAGCGCGTCGGCCAGATCATTCGTCGCTTCCAGCAACGCGAGCAACTCGGAGTTTGCGCCGAGGCCGGCGAGGCCGTTGAAATTAAAGTTGATGTTGATTGACTGGTTGGAGAATAGAGATACATTCGACATCGCTTTCGCTCCTCTTTTCAAACCGCGTGGACAATGAATGCGACTTAAGGGATTTCTCGCCACACGCAGATTTTATCCTTCTGCCACAATTATCGGCGCGCAGCGAAAAGTGTTTCGTGCCGGAGCGCAGACGGGCGCATTTGTTTCCGCGTTGAGGATAACGGGCGGTTGGTTTAGAGGTCGTCGGCGGTGAGCGCGCCGCGCTCCTGCATGCGTTGGCGGAGGTGCTTGATGGCGCGTGAGTGCAGGCGGGAAATCCAAGACTTGGAGATGCCCATCTCGGCGGCGAGATCGGTCATCGAGCGGTGCTTGAAATAGAGCGCATCGAGTAGCTGCTGTTCGTCTTCGGGCAACTCTTTGACGAGTTGGAGGACGAAGCCGATCAACTCGCGCTGTTCGATCTGTTCCATTGAGAGCGCGTGCTGATCCATGATCTCGGGCATCGCGTCGCTGTCGAGCGAGAGTAAGTAGGCGGGGATCAGGGCGTCAATCAAAGACTGCGTGGTGACGATCTCGCCGTCGAGCGTGTGTGTGCCGCCTTCGGCGTGCGCGGCCTGTTCGTCGTCTGCGGCGGCTTGCACCAGATCGTTGGCGTTGGCGGCGAAGCGGGAACGCGCCGAGGATGCGCGCGTGAAGACGCCCATCTCGCGCAGGCCATCGTAGATCGCGCCCTTGATGCGGTAGTGCGCGAAGGTGGCGAAGGCGACTCCGCGCCGTGGGTCGAAACGTTCCGCCGCCTCGATCAAGCCCACGTCGCCGTAAGCGATCAACTCTTGCAGGTCAACGCGCGCCGCCATGCTCTGCATCGTTTTGATGGCGAGCGCGCGGACATACGAGCGATGCTGCTCGATGAGTTGGTCGCGGTCGGCCAGTGATGTGATGGCGGCAAAGTCCTGCATAAAGTGAAAGACGCGGGGGACGCGCGAACGAGAGTTTGTGGGGATGCGTTTCGGCGGCGTGAATTATAGCCGATTTACGGCGGTGGTTGAATTAAATTGTGGCGGCGGGCGGAAAGAGGCGAAAAAGAGTCGGGCGCGGGCGTCGCGTGCGGACGGGAAAACCTGATGGCTTTTGAGATGGCGTTTGCGGTAAGATGCGGATACCATATTCCCTCAAGTCAATCGTCGAAGACCATTTGCGAGGCCGTCTTTCGCGGAGAAATATCATGCGGCAAATTAGCAGGCTGGCTCAGTTTCGCGTCCCCGTTCGTCGCGCCGCGTTCGGACTGCTGCTGGCCGTCGTCGCCTGTCTGACGAGCGCGTGCGGCGAGAAGTCCGTGGCGAGAGTGTCGTCGGAGAACGAAGCCATCGAGATTCTTGACCGGCTCAGGGAGTATCGCATCGAGGCGAACAAGGAAGAGGTGGGCGAGGGCGAGGCGGCGCAGTGGAGCATCAACGTGGACGAGGGCTGGCTCGGCGGCGACGAGGGCGCACGCGCCACACAGGTACTTCGTTATTACGGACTGCCGCGTCCCGACGAACTGAAACTGGCGAAGGACGACGGGGGCGTCTTCCCGTCGCCGTCTATCGAGATCGCGCAACGTCTGCGCGAACGCGAGATCGAAATGGAGCGCAAACTGCGCCTGCTGCCCGGCGTGGCGCGCGCCAACGTGACCATCGTGCTGCCGGAAGACGACACGATCAAACTCGATCCATACCCGGCGACGGCCAGCGTGCTGCTCGTGCATAAAGAGCAGCAGCCGGCCTTCAAGGGCGAGCAGGTGCAGAATCAGGTGGCGGGCGGCGTGCCGGGTTTGAAGCCGGAGAAAGTCACCGTCTCGATGTTGTACGAGATGCCGCCGCCGCTGCCGCCACAAGAGAACGCGCAGCGTCGTAACCGTCTCCTGTTGGCCGTCGGCATCGGCCTCTTGACGGTGTTCGGCTTCCTGCTCGCCATCCTTCTGTGGCAGACGCGGCAACAGCGCGCCGAGATCGCCGCCCTGCGCGAAGGCGAAGTGGAACTAAGCGGAGAAGAGGACGCGGACGATTCGCCCGCGACGCTCGACGCAGGCGCGCCCGCCTCTCTGCGCGATTTGACGACGGCCTCGCGGCAGTTGCCCGAAGGCACTCTGACCGCAAACCGCGCGGGCGCGATCACGGAAGACCCCGCATCTGTGAAGTGAAGGGCGGGAGCAGCGCGTGCGTCGCCTCGTCGTTTTAGGATGCGCGGCACGACGCTCCGGCGTCGGCGGACGGACTTGTTAACATGGCTCAACCTGTAGAACC
>DASYMM010000573.1:0-6643 GCA_036009085.1 Pyrinomonadaceae bacterium
AGACAGTTCACGCTGGAGGCGCAAAGAAGAGAAAACATAAGGCGCAAAGGAGACTTGAGCGGTGTTCCCGGCCTTTCCCCCTGACCCTTTCCCCTTTCCCCCTTTGTCTTCATCCATCCGAGAAATTGGAAGCCGTTTGCGGAGGCGAGACGCAACCTTGCCGCCCTTTCGCTCATCCAGTACTATACAAAAACTGCCTCCGGCAGCCGTGGTCGCAGCCAAGGCGACAAAGCTTCCGGCGTTCGTTTGATTTCAGCTTCAGCGGAAAATGTTCTTGAAAGGTTTGCCAGCAGTGAAACAAAAAATTTCATCCGCCATCGTCGCGCTTCTGCTCGTCGCGCTTTCGCTTCCCACTTTCGTCTTCGCGCAGCAGCCCGCTGCGCCCCGTGGCACCGCTCCCGGCCAAAACATGCCCCCGAACGTTGCGCCGCCTGCGACCGGGCGCACGCAGCGCGTGCGCCCGCGCGTCCCCGCTTCGTCCGGCGCAACCGCCGCCATCGAAGAGGACTTCGCGGAGGCTCTCAGCATCGTGCAGGAAAACTATGTTGACGGCGTGAAGATTGATTACAACGCCGCCTTCAAGTCGTCCATCATCGGCATGCTGCGCTCGCTCGACCCGCACTCGAACTATTACGACTCGAAAGAATTCGAGGAGCTACAAGCCGACTGGCGTTCCGAGTATTACGGCATCGGCGCGACCATCGGCGACCGCACCATCGCGGGGCAGACGGACACCTACGTTCTCGCCACTTTCCCCGGCGCGCCCGCCACGCGCGCCGGTCTGCGCTTCGCCGACCGCATCGTGGAAGTGAACGGCGAACCCATCAAGGGCAAAAATTCGAGCGACGTGCGCGACCGCCTGCGCGGGCCGAAAGGCTCAACCGTGAAGGTGACGGTCGAACGCGCCGCGACGAAGAATCTGGAGACGGTCGAGATCACGCGCGACGCCGTCGGCCAGCCGACCATTCCCGATTCCTACATGCTCAAGCCTTCGGTCGGCTACATTGACATGACGCGCGGCTTCAATCGCTCGACGGCGGAAGAGTTCACCGCCGCGCTCGAAGATTTGCACAAGCAGGGCATGACCTCGCTCGTCCTCGACCTGCGCGGCAATCCGGGCGGCCTGCTCGATCAAGCCGTCAAAGTCGCCGAAAGATTTTTGCAACGCGGGCAAGTGATCCTTTCGCAGAAAGGGCGCGTCGCGGGCAGCGACCGCACCTATGAATCGCGCAACAGTTCGCCCGACACGGTGCCGCTCGTCGTGCTCGTCAACCGCAACTCCGCTTCCGCTTCCGAGATCGTGGCGGGCGCGTTGCAGGATCACGACCGCGCCTTGATCATCGGCGAGACGAGCTTCGGCAAGGGTCTCGTCCAGAGCATCATCCCGCTCGAATACGGCACGGCGGTAACGCTCACTTCCTCGAAGTACTACACGCCTTCGGGTCGCCTCATCCAACGCGATTACACGCACGAAGGTCTCTACGATTACTACACGCGCGGCGGCGTCGGCAGCCTCGACGACGAGGCGAAAGCGGCGCAAGCGACGAAGCCTATCGGCCCTGAAAGCCTGACGGACACCGGGCGCAAAGTTTACGGCGGCGGCGGCATCGCGCCCGACGAACCCGTCAAACCGCGCCTTGTCGAACCGGCGCAGCAGCGTCTAATCGATCCCATCTTTGCCTTCGTGCGCGAACTCGTCAACGGGCGCATCAAGGGTTTTGAGGACTACAAAGTCGCGCGTGGCATTGATTACGATCACGACGTTAAAGCCGAGGATTATCCGGTGACGGAGAACCTCTTCAAGACGTTCAAAGCTTTCGTGGCGAACGACGAGACGCTCAAGGTGAAAGAAGCGCAACTCGACAAGAGCCGCGAGTTCATCACGCGCCAGATGCGCTACGACATCGCCACCGCCGCCTACGGCACTGTGACGGCCTCGCAAGTTCTCGTCACGGACGACCCGCAAGTCGCCAAAGCCATAGACGTGCTGCCGCGCGCACGCGACCTGTCCACCGCCGCCATGCGCGGGCGCAATCCCGAACGCAAGACGTTTGAGTAAAACAGACTCGCCGTTCGCTCCCTTAAACTAAAAGAGGTCGTCAACTTCAAAAGTTGACGACCTCTTTCGCTTGTTGATGTTCACACCGTATCGGGGCGGCGGTGATTTATCACTATCCCGTCTGGTCGTGCGGCGCGTCAACGGGCTTGGATTCGGGCGAGCCTTTCTGCCGCAGCCAGACGGTGAGCAGCACCATCAGGCCGATGGAAAAAAACTCGCTCTGCCAGTTTTGCAGCGACTCGAACCAGAAACGCGAAGTTGCCATGTAGGTGATGCTTGAGACTTGTTCGCTCGCGTGGCCGTGCGCGATCTGCTCCTCGTTGTATTCGCCCGCGCCGCCCACGGCATGCAGCCAGAGCGTGATGAGGAACATCAGGAGGAAGGCGAGGCTCAAAGAGTTCTCGTAGATTTTCAAGATGAAGCCGCCGCGCCTGACCGGCCACGGCACGCCCTTTTTGTTGCGCGAGTGGCGCGGGTCGCGGTCAACCTCCTCCTCCTTGTCAGGGTCTTTCGATTCCGCGGAGCCTTTCTGGTAGAGGAAGATCGTGAGCACGATGAAGAGGAACATCTGTAGAAACTCGCTCTCCCAGTTTTCCATCGTCGCTTCGAGGAAGTGCGGGGTTGCGAGGTATGCGGCGTAACCGATGGCGGGCTGGCCGTGTTCCTGCTGGTCGTTGTTGTACTCGCGCTGGCCGACGATTGATTGTCCGACGATGAGCGTGAAGAAGAACAAAACGAACAGCACAAGCGACAGCCCGTTGTTGCGAAAAAATCGCCTCATAGATTTCTCCCCGATAAGTATTCCCCGCCGGTAGAAACGTGATGCAGAGGATTCGGCCTATTTGCCTCTGCCGAAAAAATCCGCGACGCCGACAGTCATCCCGGCAAACGCTCCGACGCGCGGCGCGTCCGAAGTGAGACCGAAACGCAAGCCCCCGTCGAGTTGCAGACGGCGTGTGACTTTGTAAGTCGCAGCCGTGAGCGCATAGACGCCGCGCGGCTGCACTTCGTCGAGACTCTGCCCGGAAAGCTCGCCTACGAAACCGAAGTTGTTCTTAAACTCACGTGAGAAACCGAAGGCCGCTTGCCCGCCCGACTCACGACCCGCCCCGTCCTCGCGCCCGTGATTGAGGTAAGCCCCGTTGAAATCGAAATCCAACTCGCCGACCTTTTTGCTCAAAAGGAAGATGAGCTTGTGATCGTAGCGGCCTGTGCCGAGTCCTTTCGCCTCGCTCGCAGTGGGAAGTTTGACGTAGTAAGCGAAGGCGAGCGCGGGATGTGCGTCGGTGTCTTTGAGGGCGACGATTTGCAGCCCGAGGAGCGTGTCGCCGATGCCGGTTTCGCGCCGGCGAGTGGCTTCGTCAGTTTCGGATTTGAAAGTGTCGAGGTCGAGTTCGAGCAGGAGGCGGGAGGTGGCGGCGAAGCGCAGGGCGAGCGGCGCGGCCTGTTCCGTGTGCAATTCGCGGCTGCGAAAGTCTGCATCGTAGCCGTATTCGACTTGCAGGACGCCTGCCTTCTGAATCTCCGCCGGATTTGCCACGCCCGGTCGGCCCGGCTTGATAAACTCCTCTTCTTCCGCTTGTGCGCCTTGCGGCGACGACGGGGCTAAGGCGTTTGAGATGGCTGCTATTCCGCCGGGCGCGTTCTTTAAAGTATCTGTGACGGGAACATCTTTCAACGAGTTGACGACCGGCAAGTTGAACTGTTGCTGCGCCCGCGCGCTTGAGACGAGCGCGAGCAGGACGAATAACAAGAGGCTCAAGCTACGAAGGCGCGAGCTTCGATGCGCGATGCGGCTTCGCGAGATGCGCAAACCTTTGATGTCTCCCATTTTGTAACACCCCCTTCATGTTCACTCGATAGACCGTGGGAATTTCCGTCTAATCCTGTTTGGCGAACTGTTGAGTTTGCGGCTGCGGCTTAGAGTCTTCGGCGTTGGCGCGCTGCTTTAATTCTTCAAAGTTGATTTCCGTGGAAGGGCGCGTGTCGGCCTTGAGCACGCGCTCCATGTGTTCGAGGGCGTGGCGGTTTTCGTCTGCGTCAGCGGAGGCGACGCAGTCCGAGGGGATGAGCAGATGGAAGTCGCGCATGTAGGCGTCGTTGGCGGTGAAGAGGACGCAGATGTCGCCTGTGAGTCCGGTGAGAATTAGACTGTTTACTTGCAGGTAATCCAAGAGCGTGTCGAGGGTGGTGGAGAAGAAGCCGGAGTGCTTGGGCTTCAGGACGAAATAGTCGTCTTCGTCCGGCTTGAGCAGTTCGGCGACGGGCTTGCCGCGCACGTCTTCTTCGAGACAGTGCTTGAGCACCGATTTGAAGTCCGACTGCCACTTGCCGAAATTGTCGTTGACGTAGATGACCGGAACATGCGCCGTCTTCGCACGCCGCTTCAACGCGGCCAACCGCTCGGCTACCGGCAGCGCGTGCTTGAGCAGTTCTTCGCCGCTGCTGAATTCCAGATCGTTGATAACGTCAATCAGCAACAAGGCCACTTCCGCCTTGTCGGGCACAAACCCGTGCAAGTCCTCGTTCTTCGCCGGCACGCTTCCTCGCACCCCCTCTGCCCGTCTAAATTTACAGATCAAATTTCAGCGTGCGTGCATAGTACTCGAACTGGCAGCGAAAAGGGGAGGGGAAATTGTCAGTAGTCCGTGGTCAGTTGTCAGTTGTTTGTGTTGCGCGAGCGAGTTACCAAATATGAAGACGGTAACTCGCCCGGACAGAAAACAACTGACAACTGACCACGCACAACGGACAGCTTTACACGTAAGCAGGGGCTTTGGCTTCGCTGCGCTTGCGCCAGACGGCGAGGAGCGCGCCCATCGCGAGGAAGGCGACGAGGTGGTAGCCGATGTTGATGAGATACAGGCCGAGCGGCCTGAACTCGAAGAAGACCGTGTTCAAGTTGGTCGTCACGATAAAGCCGAGCCAGAGCCACAAGCCGGTCTTCGCTCCTTCCGTCGCGCTCTCTCCGCTCGTGTAGCGGACGATATGCGCGAGCACGTAAGCCGTGACGAGCGAACCAAGGAAGGCCAACGCCAGTTGCGCGCCCGCGCCCTCGGCCTGTATGCGCGCGAGTTGTTCGGGCGACCAGCGCATGATCTCTATAAACTTGTTGCCGAACAAGACTGGCGAATACCAGATTCCGCCGAGCACCCAGTAGATCAACGCCGAGACGACCACCGCTGCGTAGTTAATCCTCATCTCATTCTCTCCCGTTTCAAAGTTAGACTCTTCCGCTCACTTGGCCGACGGGTCGAATTGCATGATCCCGAAGACGTTGCCCTCCGTGTCTTCGCAATAAGCGATGTAGCCTATCCCCGGCACAGCCCCTTTCGGGATCACGACCTTGCCGCCGTGCTCCTTGATCTTCTGCGTGTATTCGTCAACCGAGGGCACGTCAATCGTGTTGGTGGCGGAGGTCTGCGGCAGAGGATTGTCGGAGCGTTTCATCAACCCGCCGTCAATGCCGGGCTGTTCTTTGTCGCCCGTCGTCAGCAGCCAGTAGCTTTGCGGGCCGTCCCATTTCTGCGTCTGCCAACCGAAAACCTCTCCGTAGAATTTCACCGCGCGTTCGGGTTCGTCCGCGCTCAGTTCAAAATGAATAACTCTCGGCATGTTCGTCTCCTTCTTCTTTCGCTTCCGCGTCGCGCGAATCCTGAAACGGATAGACACGACGACGGCATTGATGCTGCGAGGCGAGGTTTTAGACTGCGCCGGAACCGGAGCGCGTTATCTTTCGTTCGTTAACCGGCGTTCGAGTGGCGCAAGACCGTGGGCTTGGCGCGTTGCCAAACCGCTGCGAGGGTATTCGTTTGTGGCGAGGGTTTTTCGTTCGTGGCGCGACTAAAGTGGCGAGTCGCGCGCTCGTCAGGCTAAGAAAGCGCGTCGGCTTTCAGTCGCCGTTAAAATTCGGATTGCTGGACGCTTGTTGATTGCCATTGGGGATAAAAAAAGAAAGGTGAGTTAACCCCTTGTTTGTAACTCACCTTTCAACCCGCCCTGTGTTCGTTCTTTGCGCGCAACTCGTGGTTGACCGCAGCCCCTTCCACCCGGCAACGCGACTTCCTAGAGGTCAGTGAGCGGCGAGCCACTCGCTGAATATTTCCGACTCTTCCTGTTTGCCGCTCCAACGCGCGCGGTTCTTGCCCGTCAAGGCCAAGACCATCGCTTGATGCTGCCCGGCGCGGTCGCCGAGCCGCTCGAAGTAGTTGTACAGGCGGTCGAGCTTCTGCACAGACTCGCGCGCCGCGTCCACCGTCTTGAATGAGAGGACGTTGCGGAAAAAGCGCGTATAGACGTTCTGCTCGCGTCCCGTCGTCGTGTAGAGATCGAAGTAGCCGGACAGGTATCCGGCGGACTGCAAGACCTGCGCGACATACGACGGACGCGCCGCCACCTGCCGGACGATCTGCGCGATGTCCGTCGTGCCCGCTTCGTAGAGCGCGAGAATCTGCTCCTTCTTCGTGCGCGATTCGTCATGCTCTTCGCGCGTCGCCGTCTCTTCGCTCTCATGCTCGACGACGCCCGCCGCCGTTTCGTGCGACGCGCCGTTGTCGTATTCGAGTTCGAACGTCAAGGGCTGTT
>DASYMM010000574.1:0-13601 GCA_036009085.1 Pyrinomonadaceae bacterium
CGAAATGGTTGCGCCGATCATCTTATGGCGCGGGCGTGTGGTGCGGCACGGGCAGATCGTAATCGGGCAAGTTGTTTTATAGTGATTCGCAACGGCATGTAACTCAGATAGAGTTTGGGTGTGAAGACTGTTATGAGCGAGTTTATCAAATACGGCATTGATCTGGGGACGACTAACTCCTGCATCGTGCGGCTCGACGGCGACGAGATCAAGATCATTCAGAACGCGGATCAGATGAACGTCACGCCGTCGGTGGTGCGTGTCTTGAGGTCTGGGAGCATGATGGTGGGGCGGCGCGCTTACAACGCCATCGCGGAAGACCCGGACAATGTGGCGGCGGAATTCAAGCGTCTGATGGGGCAGAAGTTTCAGCAGCAGTTTCCGGCTGCGGGGCGTTCGATGTCGCCGGAGGAGCTATCCGCGGAAGTCTTGAAGTCAATGCTCGGCGATGCGCGGCGGCGGTTGTCGAACGCGGACGACCTTTCCGCCGCAGTCATCACCGTGCCCGCCGCTTTCACCGCGCTGCAATGCGAAGCGACGGCGCGCGCCGCCGCGCTCGCAGGTCTGACCGAGTACCCTCTGCTGCAAGAGCCGATTGCCGCCGCCATCGCTTACGGCGCGCGACCGGGGAGCCTCGACGAGCGTTGGCTCGTCTTCGACCTCGGCGGCGGCACGCTCGACATCGCCGTCGTCTCCACGCGCGAAGGGCGTCTGAGCGTGCTCGAACACAGGGGCGACAATCATCTCGGCGGCAAAGATATTGACCGTCTCATCGCGCAAAAAATCTTCCTCCCACATCTCGCCGAACAGTTCGCGCTCCCCACTTCGCAGACGGACGGGCGACTACTGCGAAAACTTGCCCTCATCGCCGAATATGCCAAGATCGAACTCTCGACACTGGACGAAACCATCGTCAGCCTCATAGACCTCGGCACCGACGCGGAAGGCCGCTTCATCGAAGCCGAACTCACTCTGCGCCGCGCTCGCGTCGAAGCGGAGATCGAACCGCTCATCGCGCGTTGCATGCAACTGGCCGGGGATGCGCTCGCGGGCGCGCGTGTTCGCGGCAGCGAACTGGATCGCGTGCTGCTCGTCGGCGGCCCCACGCAGATGCCCTTCGTGCGCCGCATGGTCGGCGAGACGCTCGGCGCGCAAGTTGACTATTCGCTCGACCCGATGACGGTCGTAGCCTACGGCGCGGCCATCTACGGTTCGACCATCGAACGCGCCGCCACCGCGCACACGCAAGCTCCCGTCGCGACCGGGAAGCTGAGCGTGCGACTCGCGTTCGACCCGGTGAGCGCGTCAACGGAAGCGGCGGTCGCGGGAAAGATTGACGGCGCGCGTGCGGGCGAGGCGCGCGAAGTGAAGATTGACACCGATAACAGTTTTTGGACGAGCGGCTGGCACGCCATCAGCGAGAACTATTTCGAGTTGCCGCTCGTCTTGCAGGAAGGCAAGAACAACAATTTCCAGATCAGCCTCCGCGATGCACAGGGACGCGCGCTCGAAGTCGAGCCGTCGGAGTTCTCCGTCCGGCACGGTTTGATGATCAGCGCGCCGCCGCTGCCGCACACGATCTCCGTCGAGCTTGTGCAATCTGACGGCACGATTGAACTAAGCCCCGTCTTCCCGCGCCGCACGCTCTTGCCCGCCGAAAAGACCGTCTCCTATCGCGCCGCCAAAACGCTCAGGCCGAGCGACGCAGACACTTCTCTCGCCATCAAACTCTGGGAAGGCGAAGCCCTGAGCGAACCGCAGGCGAACAACTGGGTGGGCAACATGCACATCTGGAACGAAGTCATCCGCCGCCCGATCCCTGAAGGCGCGGAGATACAACTGCACATCAGGATTGACGCCTCGCGTCTCATCACCGTGGAAGTTTTCGTCCCGCATCTCAACGCGAATTTCAGCGAGCGCGTCTATATCCCGCAGGACGAAGAACCCGATTATTTGCAACTGCTGGAATCCGTCCCGCTCGATCTGGAATCGTATGCGCTGCGCCTGAGGCTGCTCGAAGACCAACTGCTGCTCGGCGAAGTCACGTCCGACGAAGAGAGTTTCGACTTTCCCGAAGTGCTCTACGAAGAAGGCGAGTTGCCGGCCGCGTCCGGCGTCGCTGCCGATGCGGCGGGAGAAGTTCAGGCGTCAGCCGGCGATCACAGTCCGCAGGGCGAGATTGATCGCATGCGGCGCGAGATCGAGGATTTGGACATCGAGATACTCTTGCAGCGAAACGCGGGAGCCGCGCTTGATGCGGACGCGGCGAAGGGCTTCGTCGAGCGTGCGCGCGAGATACGCGTGCGGCTGGCGAATCTCGAACAACGCTTCGGGGGGGATCAAAAAACGTCGCGCGTGCTGGAAGCCGAATCGCTCACCACGGAGACGAAGAGGTATGTGGACGACTACGGCACGGAGTCGCAGAAGGCGCGTTTCGGCGCGCTCGCGCGCGAGATGGAGCGCGCCACGGCGCGTCGCGACCAGCGCGGGATCAGGAAGGTCAACACCGCTCTCAAGAGTCTGCGCGGGCAGATTCTCTACGCGCAGGATTGGTTCTGGCGCGAGTGGTTCGACTACTTTCAAAAGCCGGGGCGCAAGTTCATCAACCCCGAAGAGGCCGCGAAGTGGCTCGCGCAAGGCGCGGCGGCCTTGGAACAGGACGACCACGCGAAACTCGAAGAGGCCGTGCGTCGTCTGTGGCGACTCGAACCCGTCGAAGAGACTGCGGCGAACAAAGAACGCTCGATGCGTCCCGGCTTGAAGTTGTAAGGCGTGCGCTAAGAGTGCCTGACAAAAGCATGTAACCCCGAACAGACACGAAACAACACGAACATGTTTAGTGTCGCTTCGTGTCTGTTCGGGGTTACATGCTTTATCCACCGGAAGTTTTGTTAGACGCTCCAGGTATTCGTGCGCGAACAAACCGAACGAAAGGAAACTTGATTTGATGAGAGCGAATAACCCTCGCCGCCCGAAATTGGCTCTGTTGAGCTTTATCATCTCCGTCACGCTTGCCTTCACGGCATGCTCCGCGCCCGCCTCGAACGCTCCGGCAACTTCAAACACCAAACCGAGCGCGGAACTCCTCGCGCAAGCCGACAAGAGTTACGCCGAGCGCGAAGACCTGGCGCGCGTGCGCGAGGGCTTGGAGACGCTGCGCCGCGCACGCGCCGTTGACTACATGAATTTCGACGCCGCCTGGCGCACCGCGCGTCTCAACTACACGCTCGGCGATAAGACGCCGGACGCGGCGGAGCGCGAGAAGGCTTTTCGCGAAGGCATCGAAGCGGGGGAGACGGCGGTGAGAACGGAGCCGGAGCGCGTCGAAGGCCATTTCTGGCTCGGCGCAAATCAGGGCGGCTATGCGCAGGCGCGCGGCCCGCTCTACGGGCTGTCGGCGGCGGGAGGATTGCGTAGAGAGATGGAGACCGTGCTGCGGCTCGACGAAAGTTTTCAAGGCGGGAGCGCGTTCATGGTGCTCGGACGCCTCGACCTGGAACTCCCCTCGATGCTCGGCGGCGACCCGAAACGCGCGCTGGAAACTTTAGAGCGCGGCATCAAGTACGGCGAGAACAGCGGCCTCTATCGCCTGCGTCTGGCCGAAGCTTATATAAGAAATAAGCGCATGGACAAAGCGCGCGAACAGATCAACTACATCCTCAACATGACGCCGCACCCCGCCTTCGTCCCCGAACAGAAAGAAGCCGTCGCGAAAGCGCGCGAGCTATTAGAGAAACGCTTCTAAACGAACAAAGGCACTCACCGCAGAGACGCGAGAGCCAGGCCGCAGAAGTTACGCAGAGAAAAGCATTCAACTCTCTCTGCGCCCCCTCTGCGTAAACTCTACGCCTCTGCGGTGAAGGTTTTTAGAATCGCGTCGAAGATTTTCAAGGCGCAGGTTCGATCCGTATCCACTCGAATTTGCCGGTTGCGCCCGCCGTGCCGCCGGAGGTGAGCGCGATGCGAATGGAATCGAGATGGCTGCCGTTAATTTCGTCGCCGAGCGGAGTCCACGTCTTCCCGTCGCTGCTGTAGGCGAAGCGATAACGCTCGCCGTCTCGCACCGTCATCCGAAGCGACACTAACCCCGCAGCCGCAGCCTTCGCAGAGGCGACGGTGCGCCGGCCCTTATTTTCCAGATTCCACACTTTGATCTGCCCGTCGCCGATTGAGATGCCGAGCGCGTTCTCCGCGTCGCCGAAGGCTGACAGACCCGCGAGCGCGCCCTTGACGGTTCCGTCGAGATTAACCTGCGTGGTCGCCACGTAGCTGCCGCTCGTCGCAGGCTGCGTGATGATCGCTGCGAGCACGTCTTTTGATTTTTTGTCGGAAGCCGTGAGGCTCAGACGCCCGCCGTTCTCCGTCTCAATCGCGACGACGGGCGCGCTCTGTTGCAGCCATTGCCAGCTTGCGTCGAGCGCGGGCGCGTCGAACTCGTCGTAGAAAGAAGTCTCGCTCAGGATGACGCCCGAAGTCGGCGGGCGCGGCGCGCTTGCGCTCGGCCCCTTGCCCTCGTTGATCGAAGGCCAGCCGTTCGCTTCCCAACGCACTTCATCAAGCAACGCTTCGCGCCCGATGCGAAAGGCCACGTCGGCTTTTCGATAAGCGTGGTAGAGCAGGTAATCGCGCCCGCCTTTGTCTGTGACGATGCTGCCGTGGCCGGGGCATTGCCAGAGGTTGTTCTCCGCGAGGATCGGGTTGGCGGGGTTCTTCTCCCACGGCCCCAGAAGCTTGCGCGCACGCGCGACGCCGAGCGCGTAGTTGCACCTGCGCCCGCAACAGGCGTTGCCCGAATAGAACAGGTAAAACCACTCGCCGCGACGGACGACGTATGCGCCCTCGACCACGCCGCCTTCCCACGTCGTCGGGTTGTTGCGAAACAACTCTTTGCGCGAGCCGGCGAGCTTCGTCCCGTCGGCGGAGAGTTTTTGCGCCCAGAGCGGCGTCGGTTCGTTGCGGCTGTTGCCGTCCTCTTTCCAGATCAGGTAGAGGTCGCCGTTTTCGTCTAGGGTCGTCACGGCGTCAATCGAACCGATGGCCTGACAGACGAGTTGACCGTGATCCGTGTACGGCCCTTCGGGCTTGTCCGCGCTCGCGACGGCGACGCACAGCGGCCCCTTCTTCATGCGCGCCGTGTAATAGACGAAGAAGCGCGAGCCGTGCTGTTGCAACTCGGGCGCCCAGAAACTATTGGCCGCCCACGAAGGGCGCGTCGGGAAGACCGCGCCGCGCGCCTTCCAGTGAACGAGGTCGCGCGAGTGCATCAGGAGAAAGACGGGCGCCCATTCGCCCGAAGTGGCCGTCGTCCAGTAATCGTCGCCGACGCGAATCACGGACGGGTCTGGAAAGTCGCCCGCGATCACAGGGTTGGTATAAGTCGCGCGCTTCTGCGCCGCCGCGCCCGTTAAAAGGAGGCAGAGGAGAACAGCGACAATACGAAGTTGACTGAAAGGCGCGAGTATATTTTTCTTCGACATGTTTTTTACTAAGAAGCGATCTCGTAAATAAAGAGCATGAGGGGCAAAACCACGAAATCACGCGAAACAACACGAAAACAGGTTGGATTTGTTTCGTGTCGTTTCGCGTGATTTCGTGGTTCAAGTCTTTTGCATTTATGAGATGCGTTCTAACAATGATTTTTACCAGCGATGATATGCGGGATGTCCGGGCTTGACGGCGACGAAGGTGCCGCGCCCCGTGGCGCAAACTTTCCCGCCCGCCACAAGTTCTGCTTCGACGACGGCGCGATCATCTTTCGCTTCGACCACGCGCGCGGTGAGCGTCACGGGAGCGTCGGTCGGCGTCGGGCGCATGAGCTTGACGGAGTATTCAGCCGTCACGGTGCAGGGCGGCGCGTCGGCTCCGGTGCGGCGCATCAGGTGCCACGCGGCTGTCCAGTTGGCATGGCAATCGATGAGCGAGCCGATGATGCCGCCGTTCAGCATGCCGGGATACGCCTCGTGGTGCTTCTCCGGTTGCCACTCGCAAATCACTTCGTCGCCGCGCGGAAAACTCTTGATCCGCAAACCGAGTTCGTTGGCCGGGCCGCAGCCGTAGCAAGTCATGCGCGGCGCGTATCTCTCCTGTAAGCTCAATTCATCCATCGTCTCGACTCCGCAAAAAAGTAACTTGATCTCTCGGATGTTCGGGTTCACTGTAGCCCCGGCTCGTGCACGAGCGACGCGCTTTGTGATAATGATATAGCAGCAATTCGCAATTTATTCACATCAAGAGACCATGAAAAAACTTCTTAACTCAAGCCTCGCCATCTGCGCCATACTTTTTTTGGTCGCTCACTCGCCCGCACAAAAACGCACGCCGCGCCCCGCGCCAAAACCCAACGCGACGACCGCGCCGACGCCCACACCGACTCCAACTCCGAGTCCCACGCCGACGCCGCAACCGACGCCCACGGCGGAACCCTTCGACGGCGCGAGCGTCGAGCGGATGGCCGCGCAATGCGTGAGGCTTGAGACGGAAGCGGGCACCATCGAAATGAAGATGCTGCCGGACGGCGCGCCCGAAACCGTACGCAACTTCCTCAACCTCGTCTCCATCGGCGCGTTCGACACCACCGTCTTCAGCCGCGTCGTCAGAAATTTCGTCATACAGGGTGGCAATCTCTCGACGCGTGAAAAGATCACGCCCGCGCTCGCCGCGCGTGCCCGTCGCACCATTCCCGACGAGCCGAATTTCAACCGCCACCTGCGCGGCGCGGTTTCGATGGCGCGCACGGACGCGGCCAACAGCGCGACCACAAACTTCTTCATCCTCGTCAACACGGCCTCTCATCTCGACAAGACCTTCACCGTGTTCGCGCGCGTGACGAAGGGCATGGACGTGGTGGACGGTATCAATCACGCGGCGGTCGAAGGCGAAAATCCGCTGACGCCCGTTCGCATCGGAAGCGCGGTCGTCTTCGCCTGTGAAGCGAATACGGCCAATCCCGCGCAGTAATATTTAGAGTCTCAACTGCGAGTTGAGGCTTCTGCCAGTAATCGGTTTTGAACAGTAAGGAGTTAGAAAACAGCCCATGAGCAGCGTTCCCAATAAAGTTATTTACTCGATGATCGGCGTGAGCAAGTTTTACGACAAGAAGCCCGTCCTCAAAGACATTTACCTCTCCTATTTTTACGGCGCGAAGATCGGCGTCATCGGCCTGAACGGTTCGGGCAAGAGTTCTTTGCTGCGCGTACTCGCGGGCGTGGACAAGGAGTTCATCGGCGAGACGGTGATCTCGCCCGGCCACACCGTCGGCTTCCTCGAACAGGAGCCGCGACTCGACGAGTCGAAGACCGTGCGCGAAATAGTCGAACAGGGCGCACAGGCGACGGTTGACCTGTTGAAAGAGTACGACGAGATCAACGCGCGTTTCGGCGAAGAGATGTCGGACGACGAGATGAACAAACTGCTCGAACGACAGGGCACGGTGCAGGAGAAACTCGACGCGGCGGACGCCTGGGATTTGGACTCGCGCCTCGAACTCGCGATGGACGCGCTGCGCTGCCCGCCACCCGAAACGCCCGTGAAGATTCTTTCGGGTGGAGAGAAACGCCGCGTCGCGCTCTGCCGCCTGCTCTTGCAGCAACCGGACATCCTGCTCCTCGATGAACCGACAAATCATCTCGACGCAGAATCCGTCAGTTGGCTCGAACAACACTTGCAGAAATATCCGGGCACGGTCATCGCCGTCACGCACGACCGTTATTTTCTAGACAACGTCGCGGGCTGGATTCTCGAACTCGACCGTGGACAGGGCATCCCTTGGCAGGGAAATTATTCCTCTTGGCTCGAACAAAAGGGGCAGCGGCTCGCCGTGGAAGAGAAGCAGGAATCGGAGCGGCAGAAGACTTTGCAGCGCGAGTTGGAATGGATCAGGATGTCGCCGAAAGGCCGTCAGGCGAAGTCGAAAGCGCGCATCAATTCCTACGAGGCTCTGGCGAGTCAGGAGACGCAGACGCGCGCCTCGCAGTTGGAAATCTACATCCCGCCCGGCCCGCGCCTCGGCGACATCGTGATTCAGGCCGAAGGCGTCTCGAAAGCCTTCGGGGATCGCCTGTTGATAGACGACCTGACGTTTTCGCTGCCGCCCGGCGGCATCGTCGGCATCATCGGGCCGAACGGCGCGGGCAAGACCACGCTCTTTCGCATGATCACGAAACAGGAAGAACCAGACAGCGGCAGCTTTCGCACGGGCGAGACGGTGAAACTCGCCTACGTGGATCAAAGCCGCGACGCGCTCGCGCCCGACAAGTCGATCTGGGAAGAGATCACGGACGGTCTGGACATCGTGATGCTCGGCACGCGACAGGTGAACTCGCGCGCTTATGTGGCGCGCTTCAACTTCTCCGGCAGCGACCAGCAGAAGAAGGTCGGTGGGCTTTCGGGCGGCGAGCGCAACCGCGTGCATCTGGCGAAGATGTTGAAGCAGGAGGCGAACGTTTTACTGCTCGACGAGCCGACGAACGATCTGGACGTGAACACGATGCGCGCGTTGGAAGAGGCTCTGGAAAACTTCGCCGGTTGCGCCGTCGTCATCAGCCACGACCGTTGGTTTCTCGACCGCATCGCCACACACATCCTCGCCTTCGAGGGCGAAAGCAAAGTCTACTGGTTCGAGGGCAACTATTCTGACTACGAGGCCGACCGCCGCGCGCGCCTCGGCGCGGCTGCCGACCAACCGCACCGCATCAAGTATCGCCAGTTGACGCGTGGCTAAAGCACAAGTCTTTACCTCTGTGCGCCCTCTGTGTGCTCTGTGTCTGCGGTGGTGAGTGCTTTTGAAAGACATTCACCACAGAGTCACAGAGGACGCACAGGGCGCACAGAGAGTGGAGAGTTTAAATAAGGTGACGAGAAGCGTGAAGCGGGTGGTCAAGGCGGGGTGCTGCGGGTTTCGTTTGTCGCAGGCGGAGTATGTGAAACGCTTTCCGGTCGTGGAAGTGCAGCAGACGTTTTACCAGCCGCCGCAGGTGAAGACGCTCGAACGCTGGCGCGCAGATGCGCCGCCCGATTTTGAGTTTACGATAAAGGCCTGGCAACTCATCACGCACGCCTCGCGCAGCCCGACCTATCGCCGCCTGAAAAGAGAATTGACCGAGACGGAACGCGAGGAATCCGGTTCGTTTCGCCCGACGGCGATTGTGCGAGAGGCTTGGGAAGTGACGCTCGCCTCGGCGAACGCGCTCAAGGCCACGCGCGTCTTGTTTCAATGCCCTTCGAGCTTCACGCCGACGGGCGAGCATGTGCGCGACCTGCGAGAGTTTTTCACGCGCATCGAGCGACCGCGAAACATGGTCTGTCTCTGGGAACCGCGCGGCAAGTGGCCGGACGAGTTGGTCGCCGGGCTATGCCGCGAACTCGATCTCACGCACGTCGTTGACCCGTTTGCCGCGCGCACTTTGACGCCGGGGCGATGTTATTATCGCCTGCACGGTCGAACCGGCTGGCGTTACCAGTACGAAGACGACGAGCTGGCGGAACTCATCGAGATGCTGCCCACGCGCGGCGTCTCCTATGTCCTCTTCAACAACGTGCGTATGCTCGACGACGCGGCGCGCTTTCAAATGCTGGCACGTGAGCGAGAGGAAGAAGAGTAGCGGCGGGAGAAGCGCGTGGCTTGAAGTTGCGGGATTTTCAAATGGAGCAGAGCATGGCGAAGGCTGAGTACGACTGTCTGAACTGCATCGGAATCTGTTGCTCGGTTTACGATGAAGTGCCTGTGACGCGCCGCGACATAGCTCGACTGGCGCGCCATTTTCTACTCGCCGAAGAACAGGCGACGCGGCGTTTCACCCGTCTGAAAAAAGGCGTGCGAATCCTCAAACGCAAACCCGACCACTTGCTCGGCGAGACCTGCATGTTTCTCGATCCGCAAAAGCGCGTCTGCGGAATTTACGAGGCGCGCCCGCTGGTCTGCCGCGAGTGGCCTGTGCACGGCGACGGCGGGTGCGTCTATTACGACCTCTTGCAGTTTGAAAGAAGGCAGCAGCAAGACCAGACGATTGTGCCGCTCATACAGATCAAGACGCGCAGCGAGGCGCTCAGACTCAATCAAAGGATGAAGGGTTGAACCTGAAAGATGAACGTTGAATTGAAGGACAAGACCGCGCTCGTGACGGGAGCGAGTTCCGGGATCGGGCGTGCGACCGCGTTGACGTTCGCGGATGCGGGCGCGCGCGTGTCGCTCGTCGGGCGCGACGCGGCAGCGTTGGAAGTGGTCGCAAGTGAGATCGCGAAGCGCGGCGGCGAAGCTGTCGCTATCGTCGCGGATGTCACGCGTGAGGCGGAGGCACAGCGCGCGTTGGCGGAGACCGTGGAGCGTTTCGGCGGGCTCGACATACTCGTCAACGCGGCGGGCGGGCTGTCGAGCGGGACGATTGAGAACACGACCCTTCAAGCGTGGGATGCGATGCTGGACGTGAATCTGCGCGCGGTGTTTCATTTGATGCAACTGGCGATTCCGCATCTCGAAGGGCGACGGGGAAACATCGTGAACGTGTCGAGCGTGACGGGCTTGCGCGCGTTTCCCGGCGTGCTCGCCTATTGCGTGTCGAAGGCGGGAGTTGATCAACTGACGCGTTGCGCGGCTTTGGAGTTGGCGGGCAAAGGTATCAGGGTTAATGCGGTGAACCCCGGCGTCGTGCGGACGGAGGTGCACCGGCGCAGCGGGATGAACGAGGAGGCTTACGCGGCGTTCCTCGAACATTCGCGCGGGACGCACCCGCTGGGGCGCGTGGGCGAAGCGGAGGAAGTGGCCGGGTTGATCCTGTTTCTGGCCTCGGAGCGCGCCGCGTGGATCACTGGCGCAACCTACTCGATTGACGGCGGGCGAGCGCAAACCTGCGCGCGTTGAGACGCATTACTCACGCGCAAAACTTTAAAAATAGAAGCGGCGAAACCACGAAATCACACGAAACGACACTAATCTGGTTAGTGTCGTTTCGTGTGATTTCGTGGTTATGTGTTTTAGTAGGTTAGACGGGCGTTCTTACTGGTTTTTGTTCTTGGCGGGTTGATTTTTGTTGCCCGTTGCCGTGTTGCCGTTAGAGTTGTTGCTGTTGTTCGAGTTGGCACTGGCTTTGAGCATGCGTTCCATCTTCTTCTTTTCCTCTTCGATGCGCGCTCGCTGGCGGCTCGCGTCGGCTTCCGCACGCTCCAGTGCTTCCTGCGCGCGATAATCGTCGGGGTCGAGTTCGATGGACTTTTTGAACGCGCCGACGGCTTCCGTGTAGCGCGCGAGTTTGGTGTAGGCGAGTCCGATGTCGTAATACGTCGCGCCGTCGGGTTCTTTGAGACGCACGCCGCGACGATATGCCTCGATGGATTTCTGGTAGTCGCCGAGCCGGCTGTAAGCCTCGCCCAGATTGATCTGCGCCTCCGCGTTTTTCGGATCGGCGTCGAGCAATTTTTCAAAGCCTTTGACGGCCTGCTCGTATGCTTTGGTCGCTTCCTCTTTCCTGCCGAGCGCACGGTAGGCCAAGCCCAGTTTCATAAAGCCCGCGGCGAAATCCGGGTCGAGCACGGTCGCTTGGCGGAAGGCTTCCGCCGCCTGTTCGTCTCGGTTCTGCTTATAGAGTTCGACACCGAGCGCGTAATAGCCTGGCGCGTCCTCTGTGGCGGGTTGCGGAATCTCGACGCCGGAGTTCGTGTTGTTTGCGTTCGTGGCGGCGGCGACGGCCGGCATCGGGTCGCCCGTGGCGTTCGCGTTGGCGTTGGCGTTTTGTTGACGGGAACAACCGGAGCCGCAGAGGGCGAGAAAAAACAGGACTGTTACGATGGAGGGATTTTTCATAAACGAGACCTGCGCCGAATTGATGCCGGGGAGCGAGGATTATGTAAGCTAAATCGCGGCGCGAGTCAATAATATTATCGTGGAAAGAATGCGAACGCGGACGCCCGGCGCGAGAGGGCAAAGCCTGCCGGGAAACAAAAGGGCAGAGCGCGCAATTTTTGCGAGGAGCGGCTCTGCCCGGCATTTTCCTTGAAAGGTAGTCTCGCCGTGCGCTTTGCTTCGTAGGTTAACAGTATTTGGACTGCTTCCTATGACAGATTTTCGACGTGCGAAGGGCGTGGATTCTAGTCGCACGAAATATGGAAAGTCTGTACGAAATCGTACTTGAATCGCAGTTGGGCGGGAAAGGAAAGTCGCGGGATGCGTTTGGTTTAAGCGAATGGGTTTAGTCTAAAAGGAGAATGAGGCGTCAGACTCCCCCAAGCCTGCCGCCTCATTTTGTCCGTCCAGTTGCCGTAAAAGGATGAAGCGACTATACGCGCGGTGCACGGCCTCTAGGTTGCAAAGTCATTGCAGTTGGATTACATAACGACGAAACTCGATTTTATTTCGCAACGCCTCATTTTTGTTGATTCAGACGGTCGTTTAAGAGCGTGGCGAGTTGCGGGTTCATGTTCTTCAAAGTGTTGTATTCGGCGTTGGCCGCCTCTCGATTGCCCTTTTCCAGATGCAAAACGCCGAGACGCCAGTGGGCTTCCGCATCGTCGGGCTTGAGTTTAACCGCCTCCTGATAAGCTTTGATCGCTTCATCGAACTGCTTCAGGCCGGTGTAGGAATTGCCGAGGTTGAAGAAAGCATCGGAATCTTTCGGGTTGTGAAGCGTCGCCTGCTGAAAAGCTTTGACGGCATCCGGCAGGCGCTTCGACTGTGTATAAAGATTGCCCAGATTGAAATACGATTGGGCATGCTTGGGCTGAATGCGCGTCACCTGCTCGAAGGCTTTGATGGCATCCGGCGTATTCCCCATGATGGTGTAGAGGTCGCCCAGATTGAAATACGCCTCGGCGTAATCGGGTTTAAGACTGATGGCCTTTCGATACGCGTCAACGGCCTCCTTCGTGCGCTTCTGTTTGACGTAGGCATTGCCCATCTCATTATAGACGTTCGCGTATTTGGGATTGATCTTCAACGCCTCTGTGAAAGCCGCGAAGGCTTCGTCGTAGCGATCCAGACGCAGGTAAGACTGACCGAGTTCAAAACGCGACAGGAAATCCTCGCCCTTTTTGTCCAGACGGATTGACTGCTGGTATTGCTCGATAGCCTCCGGGTACTTGCCTGCGGCGAAATACGTGTTGGCGAGATTGTAATAATTCGCCGGCTCGGTCGGATTCTGGCTGATCGCTTCCTTGTCCTGCTTGGTGAACTCAGACAAGGCCGCCTCGATGTTCGGCGTGGGCGAAGCCGTCGCGGGGGAAACGTTGGCGGCGGGAGCGGGGCTTGATTTTTTGCAGGCCGTCGCGGAGAAGAAGAGCAGGGAAAGCAGGCAGACGGAGATGGACAGGTATCTTTTCATGTTGGACGCTCGCGTTGAATTAAGTGTGGATGTTTTAAAGGACACGGTGGGTAAGATTAGCAACGATAAGTGGTCAAGGCAAACAGCGCGTCGGCGGTGTGTCTGAGTTGCGTCTGAAAATCAGCAGAGGATGAAAGTTAAAAGGCGGCGGCGCGAGAGCGGGACGCACGCGGAAGATTTTATTGGATGGTGCCAACGGCGAAAGGCCGACTGCGCCCTCGCTGCGCAGTCGGCCTTTTGCCTCTCACACCGTTCCGTTTTTGGGGGAAAGATGCGATATGGCTGCGGACTCTA
>DASYMM010000575.1:0-2613 GCA_036009085.1 Pyrinomonadaceae bacterium
GAAGACCGCGCGGGCTTCTGGGAAGAGGGCGGCTATCACATGCGCGGCGTCCCCTGGAACGGGCGCGACGGCGAACGCTTCCGATACGAATGAGACAGTGACGAGTGACGAGTTAAAACAGTAACAAGTGATAAGTTAAAGCAGCAGAACCCCTGTCTTTAAACTTGCCTTTCATCCGGTCACCTATCCCCCGTCACCCGTCACAGTTTTCTGCTCGTCACTCGTCACTTGTCACTCGTCACTGTCTTCCAATGTTTATTCAACAGTCCACGCCTACGTCCACGCCCGCGCCGACGGCGACGCCTCCGCCGACGCTCAGGGGCGTTTTCGCGCAGTTGCACAACGACTTGTTGAGCGCGTTGCCGGGGATGTTTCGGGGCATGTTGGTCTTCCTTATCTTCCTGCTCGTGGCGTGGGTGGGGCGGCGCGTCATCGCGCTGGCCGCGCCGCGCGTGCGTGCGGACACGGGCGCGGTGCTGCTCCTCTCCAGAGTCTATTACTACGGCATACTCATCTTCGGCATCGTCACCGCGCTCGGCGCGGCGGGCTTGAACGTGAGCGCGCTCGTCACGGGCTTGGGCTTGACGGGTTTCGCGCTCGGCTTCGCCTTGAAAGACGTGCTCTCGAATCTGTTGTCGGGCATCATGCTGCTGCTCTATCGCCCGTTCAATATCGGCGACCACATCAGGATGGGCGAGTACGAGGGCAGGATTGAAACCATCCGCATGCGCGATACGCTCGTGCGCGCAGCCGACGGGCGGCTGATCGTCGTCCCCAACACCAAATTGATCACAGAAGTCGTCGTCAATAACTCACACGCGCGGCAGGGGGAGGCAGCAGGCAACCCTGCCGCGCCGCCTGCGCCGCGACCCGCACACGCGCCGCCCGCCGCCGAAGAAGACGAATACTGGCAGCCTCCGCAACAGTAATTTTACATTCTTAACGCAACCGCACGCCCCTCCAAACGTATCTAAATATCATAGATTCGAGACGTTTGATCTTGTCGAGAATTATGGGGAAAATAGAGCCATTTTTATCAACAGAGGTGCAAAATATGAACAACGAAATTCTTAAGGCACAACCGCGTCCGGCCAGGTTAAACGGGCTGGCGCGGTTCGTCTGTGCGCTGTTTGTGTCCTTCGTCTTCGTCGGGTGCAACTCCACCGGTTCAAAGGCGACGGAAATCGCCAACCCGCAGGTTAACTTCGCGCCGAGCACGGCGACCGCCGCCGCCGCTGCCGGGGCGCAAAATTCTTACGCCGACGTGGTGGCGCGCGTCGCCCCGGCGGTCGTCACGGTGCGCTCAGAGCGGCGCGGGCGCGCGGCGCAGCAACATCCTTTCATGGACGATCCGATGTTCCGCGAGTTCTTCGGGCAGCGCATGCCGAACTCGCCGCAGACGCCCCGCCGCGAAGAGGGCTTAGGCTCCGGCGTCGTAGTCACGGCGGACGGATACATTTTGACGAATCATCACGTGGTTGACGGCGCAGACGTGATTACGGTCGAACTGGGCGACCGTCGCGTCCTCACGGCGAAGATCGTCGGCTCCGATCCGCCAAGCGACCTCGCCGTCTTGAAGATCGAGGCCACGAATTTGCCGGTCTTGCCGCTCGGCGATTCCGACAAAGTTCGCGTCGGCGACATGGCGCTGGCCGTCGGCAACCCGCTCGGCATCGGCCAAACCGTCACCTCCGGCATCATCTCCGCCAAGGAGCGCACGACCTCCGGCGTGGGCGACGGCAGCTTCGCCAACTTCATACAGACCGACGCCGCCATCAATCGCGGCAACTCCGGCGGCGCGCTCGTCAACACGAGCGGCGAACTCATCGGCATCAACTCGCAGATACTTTCGCCCACGGGCGGCAGCATCGGCATCGGCTTCGCCATTCCGTCGAACATGGCGAAGGGCGTGATGGAGCAGTTGATCAAGGGCGGCAAGGTGCGTCGCGGTCAACTCGGCGTGCAGATTCAGGAAGTCACTTCGGACATCGCTGCAAGCCTCGACCTGAAAGAAGTGCGCGGCGTCATTATCGGCGCGGTCACGCCGGGCGGCGCGGGCGAGCGCGCCGGACTGAAACAGGGCGACGTGATCACAGCCGTCAACGGCACGGCGGTTAACGACGTGAACGGCCTGCGTAACCGCATCGCCAGCACCGCGCCGGGAACGGACGTGACGCTCACGGTCGTCCGCGACGGGCGCGAGCAGCAGATGCGCGCCACGCTCGGCGAGTTTACGCAGACGGCGCAGCGTGGCGGCGAACAGGAAGGTTCTGATTCGGGCGGCGCAAGCGGCGCGGGCGCGGCGACGGGAAAGCTCGGCATCCGCGTGCAGCCTTTGACGCCCGAACTCGCGAGCGAGTTGGAATTGCAGTCGGGCGCGCAGGGCGTGGTCGTGGCGGACGTTGACCCGAACGGCGCCGCCGCCGACGCCCAGATTCAACGCGGCGACGTGATCGTGCAGGTCAATCGTCAACCGATTCGTTCAAGCGCAGGCTTGGAAGAGGCCATCGGGCGCAGCGGCACGCGCCCTGCCCTCTTGCTCATCAATCGTCGCGGCTCGACCATCTTCCTCACCGTGAGGCCGCGCTCGTAAGACAGCGTTTAAAGAGCAGT
>DASYMM010000576.1:0-9307 GCA_036009085.1 Pyrinomonadaceae bacterium
GACCGCGCACCCAGCCGCCGTCCACCTGCAACGTCACGCCCGTGATATATGACGCGCGCTCCGAGGCGAGGACGGCAATCGCCGCCGCGATCTCTTCCGCCGTGGCGAGGCGTCGCATCGGCACTTGCGACGCCCACATCTCGATCAACTCTTCTTTCGTCTTGCCGCTCGTTCCGGCGCGCGCGGCGGCCAGTTCTTCCTGCCGCTCCGTCAGAGTGTAACCGGGCGCGATGTTGTTGACGGTCACGCCTTCGGCGGCAACTTCCGTCGAGAGCGTCTTCGCCCATCCGGTCAAACCCGCGCGCACCGTGTTTGAAAGCAGCAGCCCTTCAATCGGCTGCTTGACGGAGATGGAGGTGACGTTGATGACGCGTCCCCAGCGCGCCGCGCGCATCGCGGGAACGACCAACTGCGCGAGGCATATGGCCGAGAGCGCGTTGAGTTCAAACGCGCTGCGATACATCTCCAAATCCGCCTGCTCGAAGGTGGCGTGCGGCGGGCCTCCGGCGTTCGTGACGAGGATGTCCACGCGCCCCGCGCGTTCGCGCGCGAGTTCGACAAACGCACGCGCGTCTTCGTCGTTCGTCACGTCGGCGCGCACGCCCACGCACTCCGTTCCGGTCGCCGCAGTGATCTTTTGCGCTGCGTCCTGTGCGCGTTCCTCGTCGCGCGAACACAAAAACACACGCGCGCCCTCACGCGCCAACTCGCGCGCCGCCGCAAAGCCGATGCCCTTGCTCGCCGCCGCCACCAGTGCGACGCGCTGGCTCAACCCGAAATCCATTTTGAAGCCTCCCTGCTTTTCGTCTATGGGCGGCGATGATAGTTGAAGCCGTAACTTTTGTTAATCGGTTGAGAGATGAATCTTCGTCGCGGCGTCGCGGAGCGCGGCATCGCTTGGGACGGACGGCTCGCCTTCGGTTGTAGAAGTTTGGGGCGCGCGCGTGTCGTCTCGGTTCCACCAGCGCGCGGTGGCGAACCAGAGGAGGCCGGGCAGGAGGAAGAGGATGCCGATGCCGATGGTGACGGCGCGCGGCGGGTATTGGAAGCGGTCGAGCAACTCGCCCGTGAAGTAGTTGGAAGCGGCCATCGTGAGCGTGAGTAGGGCGAGTTCGGCGGCGAAGACGCGTCCGCGAAAGTTGTCTTCCACGGCGGTTTGCAACAGCACCGTGGAGAAGACCCAGAGGATACTGCCGCCCATGTGCGCCACGGCCAGCATGACGAGCGCGAGCGCGTAATTCGTCGCGCCGCCGAAGGCCGCGTAGAAGACGCCGCCGACGAGAAACGAAAGTCCGATGATGGTCTGCATGCGCGTGCGCGACTCGCCCGCGAGGCGTCGCGCGAAGACGGGGCCGATGGCCGTGCCGATGCCGCGCGCGGCGTAGAGCACGCCGATGCCTGTCGCGGCGTTTCGTCCGACGGGGAAGACTTTTTCGCCGAAGACCGCGAGGAGCGCGAGTATGCCGCCGCCCAAACCCCACGCGGGCTTGACGGCCAGCAAAGCCAGCACGCGCGGGCGCGTCCGCACGTAGCGAATGCCTTCGAGCGTGTCTGTGATGCCGAGCGCCTTGGAGAACGTGAGCCGTGTCTTCTCGCGCGGCGGGCGGCGCGGCAAGCGTATGCTCCAGATGAGCGCGGCGGAGAGTAGATACGTCGCGGAGTCCACGACGAATGCGGCGTCCGTGCCGAACCAGCCCGTCACGATGCCGCCTGCCACCGCGCCGAGCGTGAGCATCGCAGACCACGTGACGGACGTGATGGCGTTCGCCGTCACGAGTTCGCGCTCGGCGACGATGGAAGGGATGGCGGCGGATTTCGCCGGTTCAAAAAAAGTGGAGAAGGTGAGTTGCAGCACCGTGAGCGCGTAGATGAGCCAGATTTGATCTGGGCTGCGCACGAAGAGGAAACCGAGCACGACGAAGGCGCGCAGGATGTCTGAGACGAGCATCACGGTGCGCCGGTTGAAGCGGTCTGCGACGACGCCGGAGAGCGGCCCGACGACGACGCTCGGCAGAAAACGCGCCACCATGATCAACCCGACATCGCGCCCCGACCCCGTCAAATTCAACACGAGCGTCATCACGGCGATGGTGTCGAACCAGTCGCCGAGTTGGCTCACCACCTGCCCCAACCACAATTGCCGGAAGCCGCGATTGTTACGAAGTAATTCGATGTAGCCGACAGACATAAGAAAGCAGTGACGAGTGACGAGTGACAAGCCGGAAGAAAGTAAATCGTAGGAAGGACTTGAATCGTGAATCGTCAATCGTGAGTAGACTCGGAACAGGTTTTCTCTATGCACGATTGACGATTCACGATTCACTTGCCTTCTCTCGTCACTTGTCACTCGTCACTTGTCACTTGTCACTGTTTTTGGAGATTGCGTCAGACGGATGAGGGTTGTCAACGTGCGGTGTGTGGGAGGGCGTGGAAAAGTGGAAGTGAAAACTGGAAGCCGGGGGCGGGTTGTTTGAGCGCGTGTGCGGAGCCGTCCAGATTGACCGCTTGCGTCAGCATGACCTGTCAGGTTGATGGCTTCGAGTGCGGCGCGTGGCTGTGAGTTGTGGTTGGCGGTTCTGCGGGGTGCGCTTTTGTAAAGTTTTGCGCTATGAGGGGCGTGTGCGGCGCGCGGCACGCGGCTTGTTTAGGAAGCGTGTGCGGCTTGAAGCGTTAACGCGCTTCTTCGGACTCACCGCACGGAGTCCGAAAAGCCGCACCAATTTTGACAACCTGCGAGGGTCGCGGCCAACTGCCCGGTCGGGAAAGTTACCGCAGCAGCGCGACCACGAGCGGAATGAGATTCTCACCCCTGACGCGGCGAGTGAGTGCCACGCACTCGCCGCTTGCCCACGCCGCCGTTGAAGACGCGAAGACGATTTGCTCCCGTCCGGCGTCTTCAACGGCGGGGTTTTTTTGGAGCGACATCAATTGATGCAAGTTCAACCGATAACTTCGGGGTCGAATCGTGAAGTCTGAGCGCACGAGACATGTGCCGGAACGCGTGCGTGCGGAGGACAGTTTGCAGATGATAGACATGTCGGATTACAGCCGCGCGGCCAAAGCCTTCTGGCTCGCGCTCGTCTCGGCGGGCGCGCTCATCGCCGCGTGGGCGCTCTCGCAGTGTCTCTCTTTCACGCCGGTGCAGGGCTTGCAGTTTGTCGCGCTGATGAGCTTCGTCGTGCTCTCAAGTTCTTTCCCCCTGCGCCTCCCGCACTCTTCGGTCAACATCACGGCGGGCGACGCCTTCGTCTTCCTCGGCACGATTCTCCTCGGCGTGCCCGCCGCGCTCCTCCTCGGCGCAACCGACGCGCTCATCAGTTCGCTGCGTACCTCGCGCCGCCCGGAGAGTTGGTTCGCCGCGCCCGCCGTGATGTCTCTCACGGTGCTCGTCTCGGCCAGCGCGTTCTATTTTCTGCTCAACTCATACGCGGGCGTCGCGCGCCAACCCGCCGGGATGGCGCGTCTGACCTTTGAACAACTCCTCGTGCCGCTCGTCGCGATGGCGCTCCTGCAATACTTCTTCAAAGGCATGCTCAACGCCACGCTGCACGCGCTCAAAGAACGCAGCACGCTCTGGCAGTTCTGGCGCGACGGCTATCTCTGGACTTCTTACACGTTCTTCGCCGCCGCGATTGTCTCCGCGTTGCTCTATCTGGCGATGCAGAATTTCGGCCTCATCTACGTGCTCCTGAGCGTCCCCGTCATCGGCGCAACCGTCGCCACATACAAAATCTACTTCGAGCGCATCAACGAGCGTTCGCGTGAGACCGAGGAACTCGCGCGCCTTCATCTCGCCACCGTCGAGGCTCTCGCCACGGCGATTGACGCGAAAGACCAGACGACGCATTGCCACGTCCGCCGCGTCCAAATCTACGCGGCGCGCATGGGCGAAATTCTCCACCTCTCGCACAGCGAGATCGAAGCCCTGCGCGCCGGGGCGATGTTGCACGACATCGGCAAACTCGCCGTGCCCGATCACATTTTGAACAAGCCGGGGAAACTGACGACCGCCGAGTTTGAACGCATGAAAGTTCACACCGTCGTCGGCGCGCAGATACTCGAACGCATTGATTACCCTTACCCCATCGTCCCCATCGTGCGCTCGCATCACGAACGTTGGGACGGGCTCGGCTATCCTGACGGCTTGCGCGGCGAAGAAATCCCCTGGACGGCGCGCATCTTCGCCGTCGTCGATTGCTTCGATTCGGTGCGCGAAGATCGCCCGTATCGTCGCGGCATGACGGTTGAAGAAGCGAGCGCGGTCTTGCTGCGCGGCGCGGGCACGCACTTCGATCCGAAAATCGTCGAACTATTTCTCAAACACCTGCCGGAATTTGAAGCCGAGATCGTCGAACACGGGCTTGACCAGCACGGCTTCACGAGCCGCGAAGCCGAACCGCGCGCCCTCGTCGAACTCAGCGGCGCAGGAGGAGCGCAGGCGCAATCCTCCAACCCGAACTGTTACACCGTGCCCGCCTATCTCGAACAGATCAAGAGCGCGCATCGCGAAGTTTACGCGCTCTACGAGATCGCGAGCACCTTCGGCTCGTCGATTGAGATCGCAGACCGCAGCCAGATTCTCGTCAACAAGGTCGGGCACATGGTTCCGTTCGACACCTGCGCCGTCTATCTCTTTGACGAAGAGAAAAACTACGCGACCGTGGCGCACGTCTCCGGCCTCAACGCGGAACTCCTGCGCGGCCACTGCGTCGCGCCGGGCGAAGGCGTGATCGGCTTCGTCATCGCCAACCGGCGACCCGCCGCCGGCTTCGATCCGATGCTGGACTTCGCCGCGTTCAAACTGCCGGAGGGCGAAAGTTATCGTTCGATGATCGCCTTGCCGCTCGTCAAGGACGAACGCCTGCTCGGCGTGCTCGCAGTCTATTCGCTCAAGTCAGGCCAGTACACGGACGACCACCTGCACCTGCTCGACACCGTCGCGCGGCTCGCCTCCGACGCTTTCTCCAACTCCATGCAGCACGCCGAAGCCGAATCGAACGCGCTCACCGATCCGCTCACGAATCTGCCGAACGCGCGCTCCCTGCATCTGCGCTTTGCCGAAGAGGAAGCACGCGCGCGTCGCAACGACACGTCTTTCCAGGTCGTCATGCTCGATCTGGACGACTTCAAACTTGTGAACGACACATACGGCCATAGCACGGGCGACCAAATGCTGCGCGAAGTGGCGCGCGTTTTGAACGCGCAACTGCGCGAGTATGATTTTCTCGCGCGCTACGCGGGCGACGAGTTTGTCGCCCTCGTGCAAGACCTCTCCCACGCGCAGGTTGACGATCTGCGCGAGCGCATCGAAACGGCCATCGGCGGGTTGACGCTCCGCGTCCCGCCCGACAAGCGCGCACGCGTCGGCATCAGCGTCGGCTCGGCGCGCTTCGGCGCAGACGGCGAGACGCTCCAACAGTTGCTCATCGCCGCAGACAAGGCCATGTACTCCGTCAAGTCCGACCACAAACAGCGTCGCCGCCACGAGACGAGCAGCGGCGCGTCTCTCTCCATCGTCGAAACCCCCACCGGCGAACTCGCCTCGACGGCGATTAATTAAGCCGTCAGCCGTCAGCGGTCAGCCGTCAGCTAAAACTAAGAGCCGCGCGTCGTTGGTTAGTAATAACCACCTGCTCTTAGCTAAGGGCTGACGGCTGACCGCTGAATGCTATCTTGACATTCCCGCCCATCATCGCTTTCAATCGTTAGAGAGGCACAGGGCTGCGGCATGCGTCGCGAGCCGGGATGCGCTTCAACCGAGCGTCTTCACGCGTTGCGCGCACCCGCAGCCGGGACTGCTTCTCTTAACTGTTCGACTTGTCCGCGCCCGCCACCGCTCGCGCGGCGCGTCCGTAACGAAAGCATGCCGGTTCCTTCCATTCAACCGTCTGAAATCTTCACCCTGCTCATCGTTGACGACGACGAAGGGGCGCGCTCCATGCTGCAAGGCGTGTTCGAGAGCGCGCATCATCAGGTTAAAGTCGCCGCCGACGCGCCGACCGCCCTGCGTATGCTCCACCGCGAGCCGTGCGATCTGATCCTGCTCGACATCGAATTGCCCGGCGTGGACGGCCTCGCCCTGTGCCGCCTCCTGCGCGCGCAGGAGGCCACGCGACGCCTGCCGATCATCATCATCTCGGCGCACGACGACGAGGAGCGAAAGGTCGGCGCGCTCGCCGCAGGGGCGGACGACTTCATCGTCAAACCCGCGACACGACGCGAACTGTTGTTGCGCGTCTCGACGCAGATCGAAGCGGCGCAACGCGAACGCGCGCTCGTCGGCAGCAATCGCGAGTTGGGTTTCTTAGCTGACTTAGGGCGCGGCCTGCTCGTCGCGCTCGAACCCGTGCAGGTCGTCCGGCGTGTCGCGGGCGCAACCTACGAGGCCGCCAACGCCTCGCTCTGCGCGGCCATGTTGGTGACGCAACAACTTGCCGACGACAGCAGCGGCGCGCAGGCGCACGACAATTCGGCGACGACGAAACTCTCACGCGGCGCGGCCTGCGTTTTTGAACGCGACGGCAGCGCGGAGGGCGACGCGCTCATTGACACTGCGAAGTTGAACGAATGGCTGGCGTCGAATCCGCAGGCGGCGGTGCGTCTGGAAGACGGCGCGAAGTTTTTCCTGCGCGATGCGGGGCACCGCGTCGAGTACGTCGCGCCGCTCAGGTTCGGCGGGCGTGCGCTCGGCGCGCTCATCGCCGCCTACGACCGCGCGGAGGATTGCGGCGAAACAGAGAGCCGTCTCATCGATGCAGCGGCGCAACAGGCCGCGCTCGCGGCTCACATTTCCTCGCTGTATGAAGCGGCGCGCGCGTCTTCCGCGAGTCTGGCGAAAGAAGTGGAGCGGCGCACCGCGGAGGCCGAGGCGCAGAGGCGTTTTACGGAAGCCATTATTGACACGCTGCCCGTCTCGCTCTACGCGGTGAACCGCGATTACCGCATCGTCGCGTGGAATCGCAATCGCGAACTCGGCGGGCAGGGCATCCCGCGCGGTCAGGCGTTAGGCCGGAACATCTTCGAGGTGCTCACGCGACAGCCGCGCGAATCTCTGGAACGCGAATTCAAGCGCGCCTTCGAGACCGGGCGCATCGAACGCATCGAGCAGGAATCAATCGCCGCCGACGGCACGGCGAAACACTGGCTCGTCAGCAAAGTGCCGATGCGCGTCGGGGGCGCGGAAGTGTCGCACGTCATCACGGTCGGCGAAGACATCACTTCGCGCGTGGAGGCGAACCGCGCCGTGGCGCGGACGGAAAAACTCGCGGCGGTCGGACGCCTCGCCGCGGGCGTCGTACACGAGATCAACAACCCGCTCGCCACCATCGCCGCGTGCGCCGAGGCTCTGGAGACGCGCGTGGTCGAGGGCGCATACGGGAAGTCTGCTGAAGTTGAAGATTTGCGCGAATACCTGTCGCTGATTCGCAGCGAGGCTTTTCGTTGTAAGACGATCACGAACGGGCTGTTGGATTTCAGTCGCAACCGCGCGGGGCAGCATGCGCCGGTCGAATTGGGCGAAGTGTTGGAGGCCACGGCGCGTCTGCTGCGTCATCAAAAGCGCAGCCGCAACGTCGAGATCAAAGTTGACGCGCCCGCTGATGTCGCGCCGGTGTCGGGCGACGCGGGGCAGTTGCAGCAAGCCGTCATCATCCTCGCGGAGAACGCGATTGACGCGATGCCGCAGGGCGGGACGCTTTTGTTGCGCGCGGTAAACGAGGGCGCGGGCGTGCGCGTCGAAGTTTCGGACACGGGCGTCGGGATTTCGCAGGAGAATCTGGCGCGCATCTTCGATCCGTTCTTCACGACGAAGGAGGTGGGGCAGGGAACGGGTCTTGGCCTCGCGGTCTGTTATGGTATTGTGACGGAGCACGGAGGGCGCGTCACGGTGGATTCGGTGGTCGGGCGCGGGACGACTTTTACGCTTGTATTGCCCTCGATGAGTGTTGAGCGTTTGGATGACGGAGGCCGAGTGAGTTGAGTAACACGCCGCATGAGTTGACGAACACGCAGCCGAGTAGGATTTTGGTGGCCGAAGACGAAGCGAACCTTCGTCTGGTATTGCAAAAGGAACTTCAAAGGCAGGGGCATGACGTGCGCGTTGCGCCCGATGGCGAAGCCGCCTTGCGCTTACTGGAAGAGAGCAACGTTGACGTGCTCTTGTGCGACATCAACATGCCGCGCATGGACGGACTCGAACTCCTGCGCCGCGTGCACATGCGTCCGAACCCGCCCGAAGTGATCATGCTCACCGGCCACGCCACCGTCGAAACCGCTATCGAAGCGATGAAACTCGGCGCATACGATTACCTCTCCAAGCCTTATCACATCAACGAACTCGATACGCTCGTCAAACGCGCGGCGGAGAAACGCCGCCTGCGCGTGGACAATCAACGCCTGCGCGCGCAACTCGCCAGACATTCCGAGATGCCGGAGATCGTCCACGTCTCGGACGCGATGCGCGAGGCTTTGAGATTGGTCGAGCGCGTGGCACCGTCGGACGCATCCGTCCTGATCACGGGCGAGTCGGGCACGGGCAAGGAACTCATCGCGCACGCGATCCACCGTCTCTCGCAGCGCAGCGAAGCCTCTTTCATCGATCTCAACTGCGCCGCGTTTCAAGAGTCGCTGCTCGAATCCGAACTCTTCGGCTACGAGGCGGGCGCGTTCTCCGGCGCGAAGGGGCGCAAACTCGGACTGTTTGAACTCGCCGACAACGGCACGCTCTTTTTGGATGAAGTGACGGAACTGCCCGCGCCCTTACAGTCGAAACTCTTGCGCGCCATCGAGACGCAAACCTTCTATCGCGTCGGCGCGGTGCGCAAGGTTCAAGTCAACGTGCGCATCATCGCGGCGACGAATCGAGACATGACGCAGGCCGTCTCCGACGGAACTTTTCGCGCCGACCTGCTCTATCGCATCAACGGATTCCAGATCAACCTCGCCCCTCTGCGCGAACGCCCCGAAGACATCGAACCGCTCGCGCGACATCTCATCAAGCAACTCGGCGGCCTGAACCCGCCGGAGATCACGCCCGAAACGCTCGCCGCCCTGAGCGCGTACCCTTGGCCGGGCAACGTGCGCCAACTGCGTAACTGCCTTGAGCGCGCCCTGTTGCTCGCCAACGACGCGCGCATCACGACGAACGAACTGCCGCCGGAGATCGTCAACCCTGCGGCGAGCGCGTTTGTCCCCAACTTCGCGGGAGCAAACCCGGCAGCGGGAGGCGCGTCCGCGCAGGCGGAAGGCGCAACCGCCGCCGTGCAACCGCCGCTTCGCGAAGTTGAACGACAACAGATCGTCTCCGCGC
>DASYMM010000577.1:0-2304 GCA_036009085.1 Pyrinomonadaceae bacterium
GGGCTATTTCCAATCTTCCCTGCGGGACATCATACTCGGGATTTGATTGTCGCATCATACGCCGCGATGAACTGTGGGTCGCGTCGCTTCAAATTCTCATAGTCAATTTTCTTGCTGCGCGTCATCAGCGAATAAGCGAACGGTAGGGGCGCGAGGTGCATGTAGTCGCGCGCGTGCTCGAACCAGACGAGGCTTTCATACGCGGCCTGTTGATACTCTTCGATGACGGGCTTACGCACGCGCTCAAACTCCGCGAGCGCATCAGCGACGTTCGAGCCGGCGGCCAGACAACGATAGAGCGCGATTGAGTCTTCGAGGGCGAGCTTCGTGCCTGAGCCGATGGAGAAGTGCGCCGTGTGCAGCGCGTCGCCGAGCAGCACGACGTTTCGGTGGTGCCAGCGCCGGTTCTTCACGAGCAGGAAATTGATCCACCTGGAATTGTTCGAGAGCAACGCGTGCCCGCCTAAGTCTCTCCCGAACACGGCTTCGAGATAGCGACGCGTCTCCGCGTCCGACATCTCCGCAAACTTCGCCGACGCCCACGTCTCCGCGTCGCACTCGACGATGAAAGTGCTCGTCTCCGCGTCGAACTTGTAAGAGTGCGCGGCGAAGACGCCCGCCTCCGATTCGCGAAAGGTCAGCGTCAACCCGTGAAAGAGTTGATGCGTGCCGTACCAGATATATTTATTGTGGCGCACGCCGAGCGAGGGCTGAAACGCATCGCGGTAACGCTCGCGCACGGTGCTGTTCACGCCGTCCGCGCCGACGATCAAATCCGCCCCGGCAAACTCTTCGACGCTCGCCACCTCCGCGCGAAAACGCAGGTCAACGCCGAGCGCGCGGCAACGCTCCTGCAAAATGTTGAGCAGCTTGAGGCGCGCGATGCCGGAAAACTTGTTGCCCCGAATCGTGACGCGCTCGTCTCGATGCACCACGTCCACGTTATCCCACGTCGCAAAGCTGCGCGTGATCTCCTGGTAAGTCTCCTCGTCAGTGTCGCGCAAATACGAGAGCGTCTTATCCGAAAAGACCACGCCCCACCCGAACGTATCATCGGGCGCGTTGCGCTCCCACACCGTGATCTCGTGCGACGGCTCGTGCTTCTTCATCAGAAGCGCGAAGTACAATCCCGCCGGGCCGCCGCCGATAATGGTGATTTTCATAAATAGCCGTCAGCCGTCAGCCGTCAGCCGTCAGCAAAAAGCATTAGGTTGATTGCTGACGGCTGACGGCTAATAGCTATTCCTTCAACAGTTCTCTCGCAATAACTAACTTTTGAATCTCGGACGTGCCTTCGTAAATTCTGAGGGCGCGGATGTCGCGGTAGAGGCGTTCGATGATGTGGCCGTGGACGAGTCCCGCGCCGCCGTGAATTTGGAGGGCTTGGTCAATGATGCGCCCGGCGGCTTCTGTGGCGTAGAGCTTGGCGGTGGAGGCTGCGCGCGCGAGCGTGGGGGCGTAAGAGTCTTCCTGTCCGTAGGTGTCGCGCAGATATGCGGCGCGATAGACGAGTAGGCGCGCGGCGTCGAGTTCGGCGGACATGTCCGCGAGCTTCTCTTGAATCAACTGATGCGCGGCGAGCATCTGGCCGAACTGCTTGCGCCGTCGCGCGTAGGCGACGGCCTCGTCGAGCGCGCGACGCGCCATGCCGCAGGCCGCCGCGCCGACCGACGCGCGAAACGTGCCGAGCGTCAACATCGCCAAGCGAAAACCCTCGCCCTCCGCGCCCACGCGATCCTCGGCGGGCACGCGCAAGCCGTCGAACGCGATCTCGCCAATCGGGTGCGGCGAGATAAGGCGCGTGCGTTCGCGCACCGCGAAGCCGTTCATGCGCGCGCCGACGACGAAAGCGGAAATCTCCGCGCGCCCGTCCGGGCGGCTGCCCGTGCGCGCGAAGACCGTGTAGAAATCCGCCAGCCCGGCGTTGGAGATGAAACGCTTGCGCCCGTCGAGCACGTAGCTGTCGCCGTCGCGCCGCGCGGTGGTCTGGATGGCGGACACGTCCGAACCGACCTCCGGCTCGGTCAGAGCGAAAGCGGCGACGGCGCGCCCCGTCGCGGCGCGCGCGAGCCAGAAGTCGCGCACGTGTTCGGGCGCGGCGAGGCTGATGGCGTGCGTGCCGAGTCCCTGCATCACGAAGGCGAGGTCTGCGAGCGGCGACGAGTAAGAAAGCTCCTCGCGAATCAGGCAGAGGGCGCGCACGTCGAACGGCGCGCTTGGCCTCGCCACCGCGTAACGCAGCAACTCGGCCTGCGCCAGCAGCGCCACCAACCCGCGAAACTTCTCATCCGACTTCGCCTGATC
>DASYMM010000578.1:0-10629 GCA_036009085.1 Pyrinomonadaceae bacterium
GCGAACTCGAAAGCGGCGACAGCAGCACCAGTAGCAGCACCACCACGGCGGGCACCCTCGCCACGCCGCGCCCCACGCCGACGCCTTCGGCCACACCACCACAATGAAGTGACGAGTGACAAGAAAAAGCCGTGAATCGTCAATCGTCAATCGTAAATAGACGAAGACAGGCTTTCTCTATTCACGATTTACGATTCACGGTTTACTTGTCTTTAACTTGTCACTCGTCACTCGTCACTGCTCTCTTATGGGAACGATCTCACAAATTGAACTGTATCGTCTGATCGCGGAGTCGGGCGCGCGGGGCGAGCGCGTCGTCGTGGCGACGGTGGCGCACACGCGCGGTTCGACGCCGCAGCGTCGCGGGGCGAAGATGCTCTTCTTCGAGAACGGGGAGGTGGCGGGCACGGTCGGCGGCGGTTGCATCGAGGCGGAAGTGTGGGCGGAAGCGCGCGAGGCGATGCGCACGGGCGCGTGCGGCCTGCACAAGTTCAGCCTTACTGCCGACGAGGCCAGCGAAGAGGGCATGGTCTGCGGCGGCACGATGGAGATTTTCATAGACGTGTGGGACGCCCCGAAAAAATCACGCGACGAACTGCAAGCCGCGCCCGCCGCCGCCGTTCTAACGGCATGACAGGCAACAAAGTTGTGGCGACGTTGTTTGAGACAATGTGCATCGGCCTCCTCGGCGGGTTCTTCGGCGGGGGGTTGTTGTTCTTTACCATCATGCTTAAGGGAGCGTCGGCGGCGCGTGAAATGAGCGCGGAGTCGAGCGCGTCTTACGAGTGCGCCGCAGGTTCTGCGGCCATCTGGCTCGCGCCCCTCTGCATCCCCGCGGGCGTGCTTTTCGGCCTCGGCCTCGGCGGGTTCTTCCTCTGGCGCAAGTCCGTCGCCGAACGTCGCCCGCTTCCCTGAGCGTTTAACTGTCTTGTCGCAGACGAGGGGCATCGGCCTCGCGCGCTACAGTTACATTTTCGCCCGCCTTCCGTATAATAACCGCGTACGAGGAGAGAACACTTATGCCGACATCTTTCATGGAAGACTACAAGGCGAAGCACAAGCACCCGCTCAATCGTCTGACGCATAGCATCGGCATCCCGATGATCGTCGTGAGCCTGCCGCTCTTCTTTTTCAGTTGGCGTTGGGCGCTCGCGCTCTTCGTCGTCGGGTGGATTTTCCAGTTTATCGGGCACGCCATAGAGGGCAACCAGCCTGCGTTCTTTCGCAATCCGGTTTATCTGCTCATCGGGCCGCTCTGGATCGTGCGGCGCGCTCTCTCCGTCGTGGGACTCGCGAAGCCTGTCGCGAACACTCCCGCTAAACGCGTGCGTTGAAGATGCACGAAGCGGGCGACCAGTCGAACCCTCCGGCGCAGCGCATCGCCGAAGCGATTGCGCGCATCCTCGAAGACGGCGAGGTCGCCGTTCTCGCCACTCTCGTCGAATCCCCTCAGCCACCGTCGCCGATTCGACACGCGGCGACGGGCGCAAAACTTCTCTTCAACAGTTCGGGCGAACATGTGGCGGGCGGGACAGGCGACGCCGCGCTCGACCGGGAAATCGCGCGCCGCGCCCACACCTTTCACAACTCGCGCGCCGAAGCGCAAACATTCAACGTCGAAGAGTTTCCGCCGCAACTTTCGGAGGGGCGCGGGGCGCGCGTGCTGTTTGAGCGCATCGAGAATGAGCCGCACATCGTCGTCTGCGGCGCGGGGCACGTGGGCGCGTCGCTCGCGCGCCTCGCGCAGGCAATCGGCTATCGCGCGACGCTGATAGACGACCGCGCAGACTTCGTCGCGCGCACGCGCTTTCCCGAAAACGAGATCGAGCTTGTTGCGGCGAACGAAGGTTGGACGAGCGCAGTGCGTGCGGCTGTGGGCAGAGGGCGCGGCGTGTCCGTCGCCGTCGTCACGCGCGGGCACAACGAGGATGAAGAATGCCTGCGCGCCGTCGTCGCCGCGAGGCCGGATTACGTCGGGATGATCGGGAGCCGCCGGCGCACGAACATCGTGCTCGAACGCCTGCGCGAGACGGGAGTGGAAGAAGAAATTTTAAGAGAGGTGCGCGCGCCCGTCGGGCTGGACATCGGCGCGGTTTCGCCGGAAGAGGTTGCGCTCGCCGTGCTCGCAGAGATCGTCGCCAAGCGGCGCGGCGGAAGCGGAAGACCGCTATCCGCTTGGCGACGCGCGTAGTTAACCCATCGTCGTAGTTGATTTCACCGCAGAGACGCGGAGAGCGAAAGAGGCGAAGGAAGCGCGGAGGGAAAGTTTAGGAGCGGCTTCGGAGAAGTCGCGTAGGGACTCCGCTCGCAGATTCTTAGTTGAAAAGTTCAGACTTGCGAGCTTACGTCCGCGATCTGCGTGGTCTTCGCTTCGTGTTCCTCTGTGGACTCTACCGCGAATTCGGGATTGGCTTCGTCCGCCAGCAAACTCGCCTCTAATTTCTTTCGCTTCTTCCCCGCGCGCAGGCCGTGGACGGTCATCACGGGGCCGATGAGCACGTAGCAATAGCCCGCCAGCGCGGCGAACCCCCGGTCGCCCTGACTGGCAAGGCCGATTGAGATGATGCCGATGACGACGTGCAAGAGGTGCTCTTCCAACTCGGTGCGCGTGTCCCAAACTTCGAGTCTGTTCAACTCCAACTCGGCGCGCTTGGTGTAAGCGCGCCAGTAGAGCAGCGCGAAGACCGCGAAGACCGCCACGTAGCCGACGCTAAAGACGATCATCATCTTCCCCATCTGATTCCCCGCCACCGCCGGAACCAGTTCGCCCGTCGGCAGGCGCACGCGCGTATCAATGCCCAAGAGCAAATTCACGAGCAGCGTCCAGACGAACTTTAGAGGATAGACGTAGAACAGCACGACGAAGAGCAGCACGGCGTTTAAGACGAACGTGAGCACGTCGTTCAGCCCGTAACGGCGGAAGAATTTGTACTGCTGATACCAGACGAGGATCAGCATCGCGAAGCAGACGGCGAAGGCCGCGAAGCCGCGCATCATCTCCATCAACGCGTCGAACGTGCGCGGCACTTCGAGCGAGACGACGAGCAGCGTGATCGCAAAGCCGAAGACCGCATCGCTCAGAGCCTCTATGCGCGACACATCGCGCCCGCGCAGGCGAAACTTCGTGCTCAGGCCGATCTCCTGTTCGATCAACTTTTCGCGGATCATGCTGTGCTTCCTCTCCGGCGTCGCAGCTATTTTGTCGCAGCTATTTCTTCGGCGCGTTGAGATACTTCTGCGGGAGCGGGTTGGCGGGGTCTTCGGCCTGCCAGAAGATCGTCACGACCCACCAGCGTTTGCCGTCGTTCATCAGTTGAATGCTGTTGATGCCGCGCACGAAAGGCTTCGCGTCCGCGGTGTCGTGGCGTCCTTCATAGACGCTGAAGGCGTGCGCGATGTTGGCGAACTGCTCGACGTGATTAGCGATGCCGTGCTCGAAGAATCCCTGCTCCTCCATGAACTTGCCCGAGGATTCGATGAACTCTTCCGGCGTCAGCACGCGCGTGACAAAATCTCCCGCCCGGTTTTTGAAGGTCGGGATGAGGCGTGCGCCGGGAACGAAGAGCGAGCGGAAGCGATCCCAGTTGCGCGCCTTGCCCTTCGCGCCGGAGATGGAATCATAGACGGTGGCGAGGATGGCATCGAGCGTCGCCACGTCGGACGGATTGGCCGTGGGAATCACGGGCTTGTTCGCGTTGTTCATATTGGGAGACGGTTGCGTCGTCGGCGAAGGTTGCGTCGTGGGAGACGGTTGCGTCTGCGGCGTTGCTTGCGCCCGAACTTGCGTCGTCGCGAGCGTGTGGCAGGCGATAAGGACGAGACATGCGCTCACGGCGAAGGGACTCAGGCGCGCGGTCAAACTTTTCATGGAAACTCTCCTAAAATTGAAGATGAAAGCTGAAACTACGGGGCGACGGCTCTCGCGTGCGGACGATTAGACCACGACTCGACCGCCCGCCGCAAAACTTCTTATTCGTCCGGCGCGGCGAAAAGTTCTCGCGCGGCGCGAGATTTCGGCGGCGGAGGTTTGAGTCAAACGCCCTTCGGATGTTATCAAGTTAAATTATGCCTGCACTGGTTGACCCCGGCGCGCCGCGAGCGACTCGTTCGAGCGAGATGTTTCGCGCGCTCACACACCGCAACTTCCGTCTCTTCTGGGCGGGCGCGTTCCTGTCGAACATCGGCACGTGGATGCAGACGGTGGCGCAGGGCTGGCTCGTCCTGAAACTCACCGACTCCGCCTTCTGGCTCGGCATAGACGGTTTCGCGGCGACTTCGCCCGGCCTCGTCCTGACGCTGCTCGGCGGCGTCTACGCCGACCGCATTGATCGCAAGCGTCTCCTGATCTTCACGCAGGCGGGCGCGGGGCTGACCGCCCTGACGCTCGCGTTCCTTATCGCCACCGGAGTCGTCAGCGATGCGAGCCACGTCTGGATCATTCTCGTCGCTTCGTTCGTCACGGGCTGCTGCTTCTCTCTGGCCTCGCCTTCGTACCAGGCGATCACGATTGATCTCGTCGGGCGAGAGGATTTGTCGAACGCCATCGCGCTCAACTCGACGCAGTTTCAACTCTCGCGCGTCGTCGGCCCCGCGCTCGCCGGAGTCGGCTTCCAACTCTTCGGGCTGGCGGGCTGCTTCTTCGTCAACGGACTCTCGTTCGTCTCGATCATCATCGCGCTGTCGCTCGTGCGTTTTGAGTCGGCGGGTGGGACGACCGTGGTGGCGCGCACGGAAGGCGCGCCGCAGGCTTCGATGTGGCGCGACCTGTTAGACGGCTTTCGCTACGTGCGACGGCGCGGGCGCGTCTCCATGCTGCTCTCGATCTCTGCGGTGGCGAGCCTGTTCGGCGCGCCCTACATGACGCTCATGCCCTACTTCACGCGCAACGTGCTCGGCCTCGGCGAGACCGGACTCTCCGTGATGATGGGCACGGCGGGCGCAGGCTCGTTTCTCGCCGCGCTGATGCTCACCTTTCTCGGCAACCTGCGGCGCAAAGGTCTCTACGTGGTCGGCGGTTCGTTTGCGTTCGGCGCGTGCATCATCGGCTTTTCGCTGTCGCGCAACTTGCCGCTGTCGCTCGTGATGCTGTTCGGCATCGGCTTCTCCATCGTCTGCTCAATCGCCGTCACGAACATGCTGTTGCAGGAACTCGTGACGGACGAGATGCGCGGGCGCGTGATGAGCATGTTCATGCTCTCCTTTATCGGCGCGTGGCCGATAGGCAGTTTCCTTGCGGGAGTCGCCGCGCGCCGCTTCGGTGCGCCCCACACGCTCGCCGCCGGAGGACTCTTCATCGCCCTCTTCATCCTCTACAACGCCCTGCGCCACCCGCGCCTGCGCGCGATGAACTGACAACCAAAATATTGAATCGGGAATCCTAAATCGTGAATAGAAAAGGGGAGAACTCTTTGTTCCCCCTTTGGTGTCTTCGTGTCTTTGTGGTGAATGACGGCTCAACTACCACTCACCACAAAGACACGAAGACACTTTAAGGGGAGACAGAGAAAACCTAAGTTTCGTGTGTTTTCTTCCCGCAAGAAAGCCTCACGCGGTCGTTCTAGTGGATGTGAGCGGCCAAAAGCCAGCGCCCGCCGCCGTTAATTCGGATTATCGAGGAGAAGCTTATGCCTAGCCGACGATTTGTTGCCAGCCTCTTTTTCAACTTCCTGATGTTCTTCACGCTCGCCGCCGCCTCCGACGCTTTCGCGCAGGGCATCATCGTGCCGCGCCCGTGCGAGTCGTGCCCGCGCCCGCCGCGCCCCGTGCAGTTGCCGCCCGCGCTGCCCGTCAAGTCAATCAAACTTGAGACGAAGATCAACGCGCAGGTGGCGACCACGCACGTCGAACAAATCTTTCGCAACGATTCTGACGCGACGCTCGAAGGCACCTATTTCTTCCCCATCCCGGAGACGGCTTCGGTTTCCGAGTTTGCCATCTGGGATGGCGAGCGTCGCCTCGTCGGCGAGGTGCGTTCGCGCGAAGAGGCGCGGCGTATCTACGATCAGATCGTGCGCAAGCAGCGCGACCCCGGCCTCCTCGAATACGCCGGGAAAGACCTGTTTCAGGCGAGCATCTTTCCCATCCCGCCGCACGCAGACAAAAAGTTGGAACTGACCTATACGCAAGTGCTGCAAGCACAGTCGGGCACGGTCTCTTATCGCTACCCGCTCGGCACGAATCACAACCTCGTCTCAATCGGCAGGGTGTCGGGCGCGCTTGAGATCGAAGGCAACAAGCCGCTGCGCAACATCTATTCGCCGAGCCACGCCCTCGACGTGCGCCCGTCGCAGGGCGGCCAACACGCCCGCGTGTCTTTCGAGACGGCGGGCGCGCGCGAGCCGCAGGACTTCCAACTCTTCTACACGCTCTCCAGCGAAGACTTCGGGATGTCGCTTTTGACGCATCGCGAACCGGGCAAGGACGGTTATTTCCTGTTGATGATCTCGCCAAAGGATAACTGGGCGGAGAGCGAGTACACGGCGAAAGACATCGTGTTTGTGATTGACACTTCCGGCTCGATGGCCGAGGAAGGGAAGATGGAGAAGGCGCGCGCCGCGATGCTCTTCGGCGTCAAAACCCTGCGCGCGGACGACCGCTTCAACGTCATCTCGTTTGCGGGCGAAGAGCATCTGATGGAGAGCGGCCTCATTCAAGCGGACGAGCGCGGGCGTGCGCGCGGCGTCGCGTTTATACAGAAATTGCAACCGACGGGCGGGACGAACATCAACGGCGCAGTTCAGGCCGGACTCAAGCAGTTCGATTCGAGCGACCGACCCAAGATGCTCATCTTTATGACGGACGGATTGCCGACCGTCGGCGTCACGAACCCGCCGAAGATCATCGAGAACGCGCGCACGGCGCGGGGCGAAAGCCGCACGCGTCTCTTCACCTTCGGCGTCGGCTACGACGTGAACACCGCGCTGCTCGATAAGCTCGCGAGCGAGAACGGCGGCGTGGCGGATTACGTCGAGCCGAAAGAGGACTTGGAGATTAAAGTCTCCAACTTCTTCGCCAAGGTCAATTATCCTGTGCTCACCGATCTCGCGCTCGACATGGGCGGCGTCGAAACCGATTTCATGTACCCGCGAGGGCTCCCCGATCTCTTTCGCGGCGCGCAAGTGACTCTGATCGGGCGTTACCGCAACGCGAGTGATTTGCGAGACGTGCGCCTGAGACTTTCGGGCAAGAGCAACCGCGAGACGCGCAGTTTCGCCTATCAGAATTTGCGCTTTCCGGCCAACTCGGAGGAGAACGATTTTCTGCCGCGCCTGTGGGCGACGCGACGCGTCGGCTGGTTGATGGAGCAGATTCGCTCGAACGGCGAGGCGCGGGAATTGCGCGACGAAGTGGTTGACCTCGGCACGCGCTACGGCATCGTTACGCCTTACACGTCTTACCTCGCGCTCGAACCCGGCTTTGTGGTGGACGGCATGAACACCACGGCGAATGCCGATGCGCGGAACGCACAACCCGGTGAACGAATCGCGCGGTTGCGAAGACCGCCCGCCAGACCGATGCCGAAGAGCGGCGCAGCGAAAGATTCCAGCGTGGGCAGCGCACGCGCAGGCGGAGGGAACGCTCCGGTGATGGTCGCGCCACAGGAAGCCATGCCGATGCCGACGCCGATCCCGACGACGGGCGCAGACGCCGTGCAGCAGAGCAAGCAGGCGCGCGAGCAGCAGGAATCGCTGCGCGCAGACGACGAGGACAGGGCTTCCGTGTCGAGCCAGATGCGTAAGGTCGCGGATAAGACGTTTTACCTGCGCGAAGGCGTCTGGACGGACGCGGACTTCAACCCGGAGGCGAAACTGCCGGAGACCGCGCTCGCGTTCGGCAGCGACGCTTACTTCGACCTCCTGAAACGTGAGCGCAAACTCGCAGACTTCTTCGCCCTCGGCGAGCGCGTCGTGGTCGTCTATAAGGGACGCGTCTATCGCGTCAACGCCGCGACGAACTAGGGCGGAACGGGCAAGGGGCAAAGGGGAAGGGGTAAGGGTTAAAGAACACGGCGCGCGTCGCCTGCTCTTTCTACCTTTACCCCTTTCCCTTTGCCCTTTCCCCGTCATTCAGTAGTTTTCCGGCTTGTGGCAAAGCCCTTCTGAGCCGTGAAGTCCCGATTTACAGTGTGGAAATTCTCAATTCGCAGCGTGAAAATCTCGATTCACAGCGCAAAAGCGTCAGCTAGCAGGCTGATAGACCGTTTCAGCAGGCTGGCAGGGCGCGTCCACACTGTCAAAGGGCAAATTCTCACCGTGAAAGTGCCAATTCTCAGCGTCAAAGTATGAATTCGCAGCGTCGAAGCGTGCGTTCGCACGGTGAAAGTATGAATTCGCATGGTGAAAGTATGAATTCGCAGTGTAAAAGTATGAATTCGCACAGTGAAAGTGAGAATTCACAGTGTAAAAGTATGAATTAACAAGGTGATTTCTTGATTTCTGCGGGGCGCACGGTACAAATCGGGGTGGCGGTCTGCCTTCGTTGGTGTCTTAAATCTGTGTTGCTAGTAGGAAAGTAAATCCTGCCGCATCTAGGATGTTTTTGCGCTCCCCGCTCCCATTGCCGAACACCTCAAACTGCCGGAAGATTTTGAGGCCGCGCTAACGATCAAGCAAGCGTTTGATAGTCTCAACTACCTTGCCTATATCTTGCGGCTTCCTGAGAAACACATCCGCACCCGCCAGCAGCGCATCCCGCACACCTTCACTTACCGAAAGCATGATAATCGGCGTTCCTGTGCGGTGCGGCAACTCGCGCGCCCGGCGTGCCAGTTCCAGCCCGTTCACGTTCGGTAGTTCGTTATCCAGTAGAATCAGATCATAGCGTCTGTCGCTCTTAATCAAGAGCAAAGCGACATAGCCGTCCGCGCACCTTTCTACCCGCCAACCTTCACCCTCTAGCGTCTCTTTGACGGCATCCGCGACGAACTTATTGTCTTCCACATAGAGGATGGTGAGGTGCATCTATGGTATCTTGCTCGCGTTCTATCTTTGAAAATTAGCGACGGCTTATGCGTAGCTCAACCTCAACCTCAAAGGAGTAAATGAGCATCGCCGTTCGAGATGGAAAGTTCCTACTCACGGCGAACATGTTACGCAAAGAGATTTTACGCCTATTTAGACGGGCGGGTAAAGGGGCGGGATGTGTCCGCGAAGGGGGACACGTCTAATGGGGCGCAGCCGTCGTCCACGCCCAGAGCGGCTTGCCTTGAAGCTCCTGCAAATCAGGGAGGCGTTAGGCATCTCGCAAGCCGAAATGCACCTACGCTTAGATCAGCCGAAGTCTCATCCGGCGCACATCTCAGGCTACGAACGCGGGGAACGCGAGCCGCCTCTGCCGGTTATTTTGAAGTATGCGAGACTGGCGGGCGTCTGTGTGGATGTATTGATTGATGACGAGCTAGACCTACCTGCAAAGCTCCCAAGCAAGCCTAAGCATAAATGAGGCAGGCGACATTGTGCTCAACCCGCCTCTTTCCGCAAGCTTGTAGCGCAGCCCCCGTTCGTGTAAAACAAAAGCCTCTCACCGAAAATCGAGCATGGGTTATTTGCGTTCACAAACTGCGTTCGGAGAAGGCTCTCAAATGAAAGACGCGAAAGTTGTGCGCCGCTTTTATTGCTTGCAAAGCGGAGTGTGTAAGTCGTGGTCGGCGGCGCGTGCGGCGTCCTGTCTGTTCGTCGCCATCGTCATCGGCTGTTTACAGTTCACACCCATCGGCGGCGCACAGGAAGGCACGGGCTGGACGGGCACGCGCCACGGGGCGGCGGGGAAGGATTTGAACGCGGTCTATTTCACGGACAGCAAGCGCGGCTGGATGGCGGGCGACGGCGGACTCGTCTTTCGCACGGAAGACGGCGGGCGCAGTTGGGCGCAGCAACCCGTCGGCACGGACGAACAGATCAACGACCTCTACTTTCGCGACAAGGAGGACGGCTATCTCATCGCGGGCAGCGCGATCCTGATTACCGCCGACGGCGGGCGCACGTGGCGAGAGTCGCGCCGCTTCCGCCCCGGCGATTTCGGCGGCGGCGTGCCCGAACTCTACAGCGTGCGCTTCGCGAGCAAGAAGAAAGGCTGGATCGTCGGCTCGGTCAGCCGCCGCGACATCGTCACGGACAGCCTCGTGCTGTTCACCGACGACGCGGGCGCGACGTGGCGCACGCAACTCGTGCCTTCGCGCGACGAGTTGATTCATCTGGACTTCGCGGACGAAAAGCGCGGCTGGATCGTCGGCGACAAAGGCACGATCCTCGCCACGACGGACGGCGGCGCAAACTGGTCGAGGCAGCGCACCGGCACAAACGCCACTCTGTATCACGTGGACTTCGCGGGCGACGAGCGCGGCTGGGCTGTGGGCGAACGCGGCACGATCCTGCGCACCGTGAACGGCGGCGAGACGTGGACGGCGGTGAACGTCGCGGGCGTGGGGCGCACGACGCTCCTGAGCGTGCGCTTCGCGGGCGACGAAGAGGGCTGGATCGTCGGTCGCGGCGGCGTCATCCTGCGCACGGACGACGGCGGGCGCACGTGGCTGCGGCAGGAGAGCGGCACGAAACAGAACCTCTACGCCCTCTTCGTCAACAAAAAGCAGAATTGGGCGGTCGGCGGCGACGGGATGGTTTTGCGCTACGA
>DASYMM010000579.1:0-4954 GCA_036009085.1 Pyrinomonadaceae bacterium
CGCGCGAAGGCACGGATTCTCACCAACAGTTCGCACGCTTCGAGCGCGAGATCGCGCCGCACGCGATGAACATTCCCAGCCCGCGCTACTACGGTCTGTTTAACCCGACGCCACTTGCCGCAGCCGTCTGGGCGGACGCACTGTGTTCGGCCATCAACCAAAACGGCGCGGTCTGGCGCAACTCGCCTTCGGCGAGCGTCATCGAAGCGCGTGTGATTCGTTGGCTCTGCGAGATCGTCGGGTACGGCGCGGAAAGTTTCGGCACGCTCACGAGCGGCGGCTCGGAAGCCAACTTGATCGCGCTCAAGTGCGCCCGCGACCGCGCCGCAGAGTTCGTGCGCGACAGAGGCTTGCGCGCCGCGTCTTGGCCGGCAACTCAAACGAACGGCGAAACCTCCGTGCAACCTGCGGCGACGGGAAACATGATCGTCTATGCGTCGGAACAGTGCCATTATTCGTTCGTCAAAAGCGTGGACATACTCGGTCTCGGTCGTGAAAATTTGCGAAAGGTGGCGACGGACGAACGCTTTCACATTCGCACGGACGCTTTGCGCCGCGCCATCCAGCAAGACCGCGACGCGGGGCATCTGCCCGTCTGCATCGCGGGCGCAGCGGGCGCAACTTCGACGGGCGTGATCGATCCGCTCGACGAACTCGCCGACCTTGCGCGCGAATACAAACTCTGGTTTCACGTTGACGCAGCATACGGCGGCGCGCTCGCCATGTCGGATAAATATAGAGCGCGCCTGCGTGGCATCGAGCGTGCGGATTCGGTGACGATTGATCCGCACAAGTGGATGTTTGTGCCGTTTGCGGCGGGCGCGTTGCTTGTGCGCGAAGGTGCGCGCGTGTTGCGCGATGCGTTCGACATCACGCCCGAATATCTGAGCGAGGAGCGCGGCGGCGCGGACGTGCCCTTCGACTTCTTCCGCTACGGCCAACTCGGCACGCGCCGTTTCAACGCGCTCAAAATCTGGTTCGCTTTAAAGACGCTCGGCACGCGCGGCTACGCCGGGATCATCGAACGACAGATCGAACTCACGCGCTACTTTGCCGCGCGCATCGCGTCGCTTGAAAATTTCGAGTGCGTCGGCAAAGTTGAGACGGCGGTGTGTTGCGTCCGTTTCGTGCCCGCGGAGATGCGCGCGTCGGAAGTCGCGGAACTGAACGCCGTGCAGCAGGAATTACAGCAGCGCATCGAACGAAGCGGCGAGGCGTGGCTGGCAACCACCGTGCTCGGCGGTCGGCGCGTGTTGCGCGTCAACGTCAATAGCTTTCTGACCGAACGGCGGCACATAGATGATCTGGTAGAATTGTTCCGACGCGAAAGCACGCAGTTGTTGAAAGCGAGAAAAGCTATATGAGAGTTCTCAAAAGTATCTTCTTCGGCGCATTGGTCTTCTCTCTGTGGTGCCCCGTCGCCCAGGCGCAGGCACGGCAACCCGCGAAGCCGAGCGTAAAAGCTGACGTGCGTTCGCGCCCGGAGATCAAATCGCGCGCGGAGTTTGACGCGCTCTCACGCATCAACACCGACGCGGGTTATCCGCTGCCGCACGTCATGTACGCGATTGACCGCAAAGACAAGAACAAAATCTACTACATCAACTCGAAGCATTACCGCTTCCACAAAGACTTCCTGAACGGCACTTATCTCACGCTCGAACGCGGGCGAGAGTTTTTCGAGAACAACTATCTCAAACCGAATCGCCGTTTCATCCTCGGCTCGCTCGCCTACCAGACGCCGCTCGCGCGCTGGACGTTCGAGTTCTGGGAAGGCGATTTGATTCCCACGGAGCAGATCAAACTGACGGGCGAGACGATCAATCGCACCTTCTTCGAGCGCGTCGCCTTCAAACCCAACTCGATCAAACAGGACGAAGCCTCCGCCGGCATCGCCGGACTCGAACGCGTCTCGCAGAGCGAGATCGCGGCGGAGCAGGAATATCAACCGCTCAACGTGGCACGCGGGCTCGGTCGCATCCACATCATCAAAAAGTTGGACGAGCACACGGAGATCGGCTTCAACGAAATTCTGGTGCTGGACGAAGTGCCCGTGACGCTGCCGCCCGTCGCCGGGATCATCACGAGCAAACCTTCGACGCCGCTCTCGCACATCAACCTGCTCGCCAAGTCGTGGGGCGTGCCGAACGCGTATGTCAGGAATGCCGCCGAGTTGCTCAAGGAATATGACGGGTGGTGGGTTTCGTTCGAGACGAAGTCGGGCAAGTATGAGATCAAGCGCGCGGACAACAACGCGCTCAACGAATACCAGCAGCGGCTCAAAGAGCGGCGCGACATAATGACGCCGCGCTTCGACCTCGCCGAGAAGCGTCTGGCCGATTTGCGACAGCAACGCGCGAGCATGGCCGACGCTTACGGCGCGAAGTCGGCGAATCTTGGCGAGGTGGCGAACGCGCGCCTGCGCGGCATCGTCGTGCCGAGCGGCTTCACTATTCCCATCTCTTACTACGACGAGTTCATCAAAGCGAACGACCTCGAAAAGCCGATCTACGAGATGGTTGAAGATCAAAAGTTCGTCCACGACCCGGCTTACCGGCGCGAGCGTCTGGCGGAGATGCGCGCGCGGATTCAAGGGGCGAAGATGCAGGACGCGTTGCGCGCGGCGGTGTTGCGGCGCGTGCATGCGGAGTATGCGGGGAAGGGCTTGTTTGTGCGCAGTTCGACAAACGCGGAAGACTTGCCGAAGTTCAACGGCGCGGGTCTGTATTCGACCGTGCCGAACGTGCGCGAAGACGAGAAGTTGATCGAAGCGATCAAGACGGTCTGGGCTTCCGTCTGGAACTTTGAAGCCTACGAAGCGCGCGAGCGAGCCGGTATTGATCACATGAAAGTTTATCCGGCGGTGTTGATTCAGGAAGGCATCAACGCAGACAGCGCGGGCGTGATGATCACCACCGATCCTTACGACGAGAGCAACCCCGGCGGCATCTACATCAGCGCGAAGCGCGGACTGGGCATCAAAGTTGTCGAGGGCAAAAAGATCGCGGAGCAGATCGTCTTCAGTCCGCGTGCGCAATCCGTGCGGGTGCTGACGCGCTCGGATGAAGAGAGCCTGTTGACGTTTGACGGGCAGGGCGGCGTGAAAGAGATTCCGATCAGCGGCGAGCGCGCCGTGCTGACGGACGCCACGGTGCGTCGTCTGGCGCGCGCCGCCGCCTCCATCAAGCGCATCTTTCGCGGGCGCGAGCAGGACATCGAATGGGTCTTCTACGGCGGCCAGGTCTATATCGTGCAGTCTCGACCCTACATCGCAGGAAGCTGAGAAGGCAGTGACGAGTGACGAGTGACGAGTGACAAGTTAAAGCAGAAATCTGATCGTTAAACTTGTCTTGATTCTTGCTCGTCACCCGTCACTCGTCACTCGTCACTGTCTTTAAAATGGTGAATCACATGCGAGCTATTGTTGGTCTGTTGAGTTTGGCGTTGGCGTTGCTGTTGTGCGGCGCGTGCAGTAGGAGCGCGCCGGCGGGTGCGAATGAGAGCGGCGGGACAAACTCCGCTGCGGCTTCGAGCGGAGCGAATAATAGCGGCGCGTCGAGTAATAGCAGCGGCGACGGCGGGCAGGGATTCGACACGTCGAAGGTGGATGCCGAGATCGCGCAACTCGAACAGCAGGCGGAGAAGAACCCTGACGACGATACGACGCACGACGCGCTCGCCGATGCCTACGTGCGGCGCGGGCGCGCGCTCCACGAGGCGCGCCGCCTGACGGATGCCCTGCGCGATTATCAAAGCGCACTGCGGTTCAGTCCAGATCATGAAGAGGCCAACCTGCGCATCGCGCAGATCACACAGGAACTCGGAGCCGAGCCGCACGCCGAAGACGGCAAGCCCGTCGCCGTCCCGGCCAAACCGGGAACGAATGAAAATCAATGATGAATGAAAGACTGTCCGTTGTCAGTCGTCCGTTGTCAGTTGTTCGATCCAAATCTTTAGTAGCTCGTGTGAGAGCTACATGCAACTGACAACAGGCTACTGACAACGGATAGTCTTCGCCTCATATTTCTGAAAGGTGCATATGACAGAGAGCATATTCGTTGAAGGGTTGCTGGCGGGGCGTGTGGCGTTTGTGACGGGCGGCGGGACGGGGATTACGGGCGGCGTGGCGCGTGCTTTGGCGGAAGCGGGCGCGCGGGTGGCGATTGTGAGCCGGAAGTTGGAGCATCTCGAACCGGCTGCGGAAGTGATACGGGAGGGCGGCGGCGAGGCTCTGGCGTTGGCGTGCGATGTGCGACAGTCAGATGAGGTTGAGCGCGCGATTGCCGCGACGGTCGAACGCTTCGGCGGGTTGGACATCGTCGTCAACGGCGCGGCGGGGAATTTTCTCTGCGCGGCGGAGCAGCTTTCGCCGAACGGCTTCGGCACGGTGGTTGACATTGATCTGAAAGGCACGTTCAACGTTTGCCGTGCGGCGTTTGCCGAACTGAAAAAACGCGGCGGCTCGATTTTGAACATCAGCGCGACGCTTCATTACGTCGGGACGCCCCTGCAACTTCACGTGTCTGCGGCGAAGGCCGGGGTGGATGCGCTCACGCAAAATCTCGCGGTCGAGTGGGGACGCCACGGCATACGCACCAACGCCATCGCGCCCGGCCCCATCGAGGATACGGAGGGCATGAAGCGTCTGCTCCCGCCCGCGCTCAAAGAGAAATTGCAGCGTCGCATCCCGGTCGGTCGCTTCGGGCGAATCAAAGACATAGAGCACGCGGCGGTCTTCCTCTGTTCCGACGCCGCAAGTTTTATCAACGGCGCGATCATCGTCGTTGACGGCGGCCAGTGGCTCGCCGCGAGCAGTCTCTTGGGAAGTGATTAGTAAATCGTAAATAGAGCAGACAGAAATTTTTCTATTCACGATTTACTTTCTTCTCTCGTCACTTGTCACACGTCACTCGTCACTGTCTTCTTATGCTTGAACTTCAGCCAGCGACATTTG
>DASYMM010000580.1:0-4527 GCA_036009085.1 Pyrinomonadaceae bacterium
GCTTCGTCGTGTCTTCGGTGACGCTGAAGCTGGCGGGCGAGATTTCCGAAGTGTCTGCGGAGTTCAGCGAGCGCGGCATTGTGTTGACGCCGAGCGCGCCCTGCGGCGTCGTCCGCTGCATCTCTCGACGTGTGACTTCAACTATTTTTTTACTCACGAACAGACCGTTGATGATCAAGGCAATGCCGACGAGAAACGGAATCACCCCGGCGACCCAGATAACACTGAGAATCGGTTCGCCGTGCGGCGGATTCTGGCCGCTCATGATAATTCCCTGCATCAGGAAGTAGAGAAAGATCGCCCCGCCGATGCCGGCGCATGCGGTGATGACGCCCGCTTTGATTTCGTTGTAGCGTTTCACTTCGGGCGTAATGCCGCTCTGGCTCTCAAGTTCTTGCTCGCGACGCTTTCGCTCCGTTTCGGAGAGAAACATTTCGGCCACCCACGTCTTACTCCAATCGAATTTTTCGCCCGTCGCCATCGTCTCGCGCGTCGCCACCGCCTGTCGCACGGCCTGCAAGTTTGCGCCGCACAAGTTGCAGAACTTCAACTCCTCGCTTTGATTTGCGCCGCACTGTGGACAGAACATAATGACGTGGCTCCTCCGAACTCGCTTCTCCAATTTCAATACGTGATTTTAGTTCGTTTGTTCTGCTTTTCCCAACATAATATTCGCACGCCTGCCGGAAACTACCGACAGAAAACTTTACATCAATCTTACTGTGCGGTTGTTTTTCGGAGCATCACAGAGATGCAAAATTCTTTCTCCGAATAAGTTTGTGTTGGCAAAGCTTAAACGAAAGTGCGGTTGTGTCCCGCCAGGGTGTGCTTGTCCCTAACCAGTTTGAGGAAATCTTCAACCAAATATGGGTCAAGTTCGTGCTCGGACATCTCTATTAGAGTACTGAAGGCTTGACGCTTCGTGAGTGTGGGTTTGTATGAACGCTTAGCGCGCAACGATGTGTAGACATCAACGATGGAGACAATGCGCGCCGCGAGCGGGATCGCAGTCCCCGCGAGTCCTTCCGGGTAACCCTTGCCATCCCAACGTTCATGATGATGAAGTACTACACAACGAATGGCCTCTGTAACCCCCGGGAATTTTGAGATAATGATTCCTCCGTAGACGGGATGTAGGGATACCATTGCGCGCTCCTCCTCATCAAGCGCACCCGGCTTTAAAAGAATTGAAGGCGCAATAAAGTATTTGCCGATGTCATGCATGTGCGCGCCGAATTCTATCTCCTCAAGCGTAGGCCCACGGCTTCTGCCAAGATGTAGAAAGGCAGCAAAGTGGCGGGCTAGTGCTGCCGTAGCGTGACCGTGCGGCTGAACGTGCGCGAAGATTTCGGGTTTCGCCTGATGGCTAACAGTGGTGATTGCTCGTATCAGACCTGACAGTGCCTGCTGGCCGACAGATTTATTGTCAGCACGCAAGGAGGGGGAATATTTCATGGCAACATCTCCTTCTTAAAGGGGTCTAGAAGTTCGGAGATGCGTGTGTAGCTGCCTTACCCTATCCGCACAAAGAGGGGGCGGCGGCACAAGCGTCAGTAAAGCGTGCGTTAAGATTACGCGCCGATCCTTCCACGCAATGCGACATTACAATAATGGTTGTATTACGTTTAGATTGTGTACGATGAAATACATAAGGCGTGGGATTCAGCAGCCGTGCCGTTGATTTTAGGGCAAAATCTATTTGTTTGATATTTAGGTTTCACAGATTGCGCGCCCTCTGTCTTCTCTAAAGCTCAAGCCTCTATAGCTACTCGAAGGAGGAGCGGGCGACACATTTGCTTCAGAGTCACACCCGCAAAGATTTTACATTCTTAACAAACACTTTTCGTCGGCTTAACCATTCGCGCGCACGCTTCGACTAATATCCGTCGAGTGCAGCCTACGCTCTCTGCGAGCCATCATTCGGAAAGTTTGAAAGGAAGAAATCAAATGCGTCCAACCCTCTCTAATATCCTCCGGCCACGGACGAGTCCGTGCGCGCCCCGCAGTCGTCGCAACGTGCGCCCGCGCCGCGCGTCCATCACACAGCGCACGGCGGGTCTCTTGCTCCCCGCGCTCTGCTTCGTCGTCGCGCTCGCGAGTTTCAATGCGGCGCAGCAACCGGCGCAGCAACCGCGCCAGCCCGAACAAGCCGACATGACGATTGACGCTGCCGTGCGCACGCAGGTTATCGAAGGCGTGTTGAAGAACTTGAACGAGGCTTACGTCTATCCCGAAACGGCGAAGCGTATGGAGGAGGCGATCCGCGAGCGCGTGGCGAAGAAGGAGTATGAAGGCGTCGCGAGCGCGAAGACGCTGGCGCAGATGCTCACGGAGCACCTGCAACTCGTCAGCCGCGACAAGCACTTGCGCGTGAACTATCGCGCCGAGGCTCTGGCCGAAGGCGAAGCGTTGCCGGGCGCGGCGCGCATCGTCCGTCGCATGCCGGGCGGCGATGGCGGCGGCGGCAATCCTTCGCCGGACGGCGCGCCGGTGCGGCGCATCATACGCGAACCGGGCGGCGTCGAAACCCCTGCGGACGGTGCGCCTGCGCGCGTCGTGCGCCGTAACCCGAACGACCTGACGGGCAACATGGGGCTGGAAAAAGTCGAGACGCTCGAAGGCAACCTCGGCCTGTTGGAGTTCAGCTACTTCGACGCGTCGCCCGAAGCGGGCAAGAAGATTTCCGACGCGATGAACCGTCTGGCCGACACCGACGCGCTCGTCATAGACCTGCGCCGTTGCCGTGGCGGGGCGAGCAACGCGATCACGCTGTTGATGAGTTACTTCTTCGACAAGTCCGTCCACCTGAGCGACGCTTACGACCGTTTGACGGGCGACACCAACTCTTTCTGGTCGCACGCGGAAGTGCCGGGCAGACGCTACGGCCAGAAGGATGTCTATATCCTGACGAGCCACTTCACGTTCTCCGCCGCCGAAGACATCAGCTACACGCTCAAAAATTTGAAGCGCGCTTCAATCGTCGGCGAGACGACGGGCGGCGGCGCGCATCCCGTCATGGGGCGGCGTCTGAACGAACACTTCTTCGTGATGGTTCCTTTCGCGCGCTACGTCAGCCCCGTGACGAAGACCAACTGGGAAGGCACGGGCGTCGAGCCGGACATAAAAGTTCCGGCCTCGCACGCGCTCAAGGTCGCCCAACTCTCCGCGCTCAAAAAACTCTCCGCGCAGAAACAGGACGCGAAAGCCTCCGCCGCGCTCAAGAGCCTCATCGAGTCGTTGCAAAAAGAGGTTGACGAGTTGCGGAAGGAAAGCTCGAAGAGCTAGCCCGCCGGTCAGCCTTCAAAGGAGACAACACAAACTATGCACGCGATCATAAGTTTCATACTCGCCTTCACCCTGCTCGCGGCGTTCGACGCGCCGCCGACACTGATGAGCGAGACGAGCGCGACCGGCAAGACGGACGCGACCGGCAAGACGGGCGCGACTGTCGAGACGAGCGAGGCGGCACGTTTGAAGGAGTTGGAAGCTTTGCTCGAACGCGCCGCTGCCGCAGACACTTTCTCCGGCGCGGTGCTCGTCGCGCGCGATGGTACGCCCGTCTTCAAGAAAGCCTACGGCATGGCGAATCAGGAGAAGCGCGCCGCCAACCACACCGACACCAAATTCAACCTCGGCTCGATGAACAAGATGTTCACCTCCGTCGCCGTCGCGCAACTTGCAGAGCGCGGCAAGCTCTCTTACGACGACACCATCGCCAAGCATTTACCTGACTACCCTGACAAGGAAGTCGCCGCGAAAGTCACCATCCATCAACTGCTGACGCACACCTCCGGCCTCGGCAACTACATGACCGACGCGTGGGTGGAGAACCGCGCGAAGATCAAGACCGTCGCAGACCTCCTGCCCTACTTCGCCGCGCAGCCGCTCAAGTTTGCGCCCGGCACAAGTTGGCAGTACAGCAACGCGGGCTTCGTCGTGCTCGGCCTCATCGTCGAGAAGTTGTCGGGTCAAAGTTATTACGACTACGTCCGCGCGCACATCTTCAAACCCGCCGGGATGCGCGACACGGATTCCTACGAGAGCACGAGCGACGTGGCGAACCTCGCCGTCGGCTACACGCGCATGGGCGCGGACGGGCGCGGGCGTCCCGAAAACCCGCGCCGCCCGAACACCTTCTGGCTCCCCTTCAAAGGTAGCCCCGCGGGCGGCGGCTATTCCACGCTCGAAGACATGCTCAAGTTCGACCGCGCGCTCCGCACGCACAAACTTCTCAACGCGAAGTTCACCGAACTCATCACGCAGGGCAAAGTTGACGCGCCCTTCGGCAAATACGCTTACGGCTTCGGCGACAGCCGCGTCAACGGCAAACGCTACGTCGGCCACAACGGCGGCGCGCCCGGCACCGCCGCGCAGTTCGAGTCCTACACCGACACCGGCTACACGCTCGTCGTGCTGGCAAACTACGACCCGCCCGCCGTCATGCCGCTCATCAGAGAGATCGAAGGGATCGTGACGAAAGACTGAAACACGCGTTCCTTAACTCACAGACGAAGAGCGCGACGGAGA
>DASYMM010000581.1:0-7656 GCA_036009085.1 Pyrinomonadaceae bacterium
CTTTCGCTTGTCAAGAATTATTTTTTGGCGGCTTGAGTCGGAGGCGAAAGCTCCGTCTCGCCGATGCGCTCGCCGTTATCCCGCGTTTCGGTTACACTCTCCGGTGCCCCTGTTTCCGCACAGTTGCCGTGTGTTTTCTGATTTGATTCAGAAGGGGGTCTTGAAGATAGACATGATTGACGAAACCAAAACCGAACCCGAAAACTCGCCTTCGCAACGCCCACGCAGCCCACGCGTCCCCGTCAACTTTCCCGTCGAACTCGAAGGCCGCGCGCCTTCGGGCGAGCCTTTCAAGGAGAGCGGCGAAGCCGTCCGCGTCAGTCGCGGCGGCGCAACCCTGATCGCCGAAGCCTCGGTCGAACTCGGCGCAGTTCTACGTCTCACGCCGCCCTTCGGCCACCCGCTCGACGCCGAAGTCAACGGCATCTGGAAGGATGAAGAAGACGGGCGGCAACGCATCGGCGTCAAACTGCTCGACCCGAACGGCTGGTTCGCAGAGTAAAGATGCAGGAAGCCACCAGCCCCACACACGGGCGCGCACACTGGGAGGTGCGCGGCTACGACGAGGCGCACGCACGCGCTCTCGCCGCGCGGATCGGCGTCTCTCCCGTCGTCGCCGGGTTGCTCTCCGCGCGCGGCATTGACACGGACGACGCCGCCCTCAAGTTGTTCCATCCTTCCCTAGATCAACTGCACGACCCGTCGCTGATGCTCGGCATGAGCGACGCCGTCGCGCGCGTCCTGCGCGCGGTTGACGCGGGCGAGCAGATTTTGATCTACGGCGACTACGATGTTGACGGCACGACGGGCACGGTCGTCCTGCGTCGCGCGCTGCAACTGCTCGGAGCCGCCACGCGTTTTCACGTCCCGCACCGCTTCACCGAAGGCTACGGCATCCGGCAAGACGTGCTCGAACGCGCGAAGGCCGAAGGCTGCACGCTCGTCATCAGCGTTGACTGCGGCATCCGCGCGCACGAGCCGCTTGAGTGGGCGCGCGCAAACGGCCTCGACGTGATCGTGACGGATCATCACCTGCCGGACGACGCGGAAGGTTCGCCCCCGGCCTTCGCCGTCCTGAACGCCAACCAGCGCGGCGATAGCTACCCGGACAAAAATCTGGCGGGCGTCGGCGTCGCCTACAAACTCGCGCACGCCGTCTTGCGCGCACGCGGGCGCGAGCATCTGTGCAAAGGTTTTCTGAAAGTGGTCGCCATCGGCACGGTCGCTGATGTTGCGCCGCTCGTCGGCGAAAACCGCGCCATCGTCGCGCTCGGTCTGGCCGACATCGTGAACGCGACGAATCCCGGCCTGCGCGCTCTGTTGGAAGTGTCGGGCTGCGGCGACGGGCGCAACATGCGTTGCAGCGATCTGGGCTTCCGCTTGGGGCCGCGCATCAACGCCGCCGGACGAATGGACGCCGCACGCGCCGTAGTCGAATTGTTCGAGACGACGGATGAAGGGGAAGCGCGGCGTCTGGCGGAACATCTGGACGCGCGCAACCGCGAGCGACAGGTGATGCAGCGACAGATTACTGCGCGCGCCGTCGCCGAGTATGAACAGAGCGGCGATTGCGGCGCGGTCGCAGTCATCGCGGGCGACGGCTGGCATCGCGGCGTGATCGGCCTCGCGGCTTCGCGCATCGCGGAGAAACTCGCGCGCCCCTGCGTCGTCATCTCGCTTGAAGGCGAACTCGGACACGGCTCCGCCCGCAGCGTCGAACCGTATCACTTGCTCGACGGGCTGACTGCTTGCGCCGACTTGCTGGAAACTTTCGGCGGCCACGCGCAGGCCGCCGGACTCACCATCCGCCGCGAGAACATCCCCGAACTGCGCCGCCGCCTGCACGAACACGCGAGCAAATTTTTAATTGACGGCGCGGACGACTGCGCGCACGTCTGCAAAGTTGACGCGGAGTTGCCCGCCAGCGCGCTCACGCTCGCGCTCGCGGACGAACTCGAACGGCTCGAACCCTTCGGCGCAGGGTGGCCGCGCCCCGTCTTTTTGTCGCGCAACTTGCGCGTCGTCAAAGAAGCGCGCGTGCTCAAAGAGCGTCATTTGAAATTTGAAGTGGCGACGGGCGACAACTCGCGCCCGCTCGAAGCCCTCTGGTGGGGCGGCGCGGAAACGGCGACAGCAACGCCGCGCACAGGCGACCGCATCGAACTGGCCTACGCCATCGAAACCAACACCTGGCGTGATGAACGACGTTTGCAGTTGATTGTTCAGGAGATGAGAAGGCAGTGACAAGTGACGAGTGACAAGTTAAAGCAGAAGAAAAACTGTCTTAAAACTTGCCTTGATTCTGGCTCGTCACTTGTCACTCGTCACTCGTCACTGTCTTTGAGATGCAGGAAGTAAGAAAAAGGAGAGTGCCGACGTTGATCGGGTTGCGCGCGCGCGCACCTCTGATTTTGCGCGTGGTGGCGTCGCTGGCGCTCGTCGGGAGTCTCATCTATGTGGGCATCGCGTATTATCGCGGGCGCAATAATCGTCCCTTTCGTTTGATTCCGGGCAAGGCCGAGCTTTCGACGACGGTGGAGCGGCGCGTCGAGAATTACGAGCGGCGCGTGACCGAAGGCAATCGCCTGACGATGCTCGTGCGCGCCACGCTCGCCACTTCATATTCCGACGGCCATCACGAACTCGAAAACGCGCACATCGAATACTTCGCGGCGGGACACGAACACCCCGATAAGATCGACGCGCGACAGGCGATCTATTTCGTCGAGACGGAGAACGCCGTCTTCAACGGCAACGTCGTCATCGAGACGCGCGACCATCTCGTCGCTAAAGCGGAGACGATCAACTACGACGTGAAGAACGAGCGCGCCGAAGTGCCCGTCGCCGTTACGTTCGTGCGCGAGAACGTCGAAGGCCGTTCGGACGCCGCCTCGGTTGACGCGAAGAACAAGAAGCTTGAGTTGCGCGGAAACGTCGAGATCACCGTCCAGCCGGAAGCCAAAAAGACTGGCGCCAACGGAGCGGCGGGGCAGACGCCGCAACTCGCGGGCAGCAGCGCGACGCGCAATCGTCCCGTCACGATTCGCGCGCCGCGCGGAGATTTCGATCAGGCGAAACTCCAACTCGTTTTCAGCGGCGGCGCAACCGCCGTGCAGGAGCAGGACGTGATGAGCGGCGAGACGCTCGCCGGGTTCCTCAACGCCGAGAAGCGCATCCAGCGCATCGAGGCGCGCACGAACGCTTACCTGCGCACGATGGACGCGGGGCGCGCGGCGGAAGTCAGTTCCGTCAACATGGATTTCTTCTTCGACGCCAACCAGCAACTCCAAAACGCCGTCGCCGCGCAGAACGTGCACGCGCGCTCGCTCGATGCCGAGTCTCAAGTGGAACTCACCGCGCCGGCGGATTTACAAGTCTTCTTCGAGGCGGCTGGCGAGCAGAGTCTGCTCAAGGAGATGCGCGCCGAGGGTCGTTCCGTCATCACGCTCGCCGCGCCGCGCTCGCGCGCCGGTGATCCGAAGGCGGCGAATAAAAAGTTGACCGCGAACACAGTCCGTCTCTTCTGGCGCAAGACCGGGAAAGACCTGGAACGCGCGGAGGCGGTCGGCGATGCCGAACTCGTCGTCGAACCCGTGCAGCAGACCGCGCTCGCAGACCGCAAGACTCTGAACGCCGCGCGCTTCGATTGCAACTTCTTCGAGGCAGGCAATCTCGCGCGCGACTTCAACGCGACGGGCGGCGCAAAGGCCGTGATGACGCCCGTGCAAGCGAACAGCACGCGAAGCGTGCGCACGGTCACGTCGCAGAAGATGTTCGCCTTTTTCACGCGCGAGACGCAGGACGTGGAGCGTCTGGACGCGCAGGGCGAAGCGCAGTTTAACGACGCAGACCGCAACGGGCAGGCCGAGACGGCGATGTACACGGCAGCCGACGAAGTGGTGCGTTTGCGCGGAGGCACGCCCGTCGTGTGGGATTCGCGCGCGCGCCTGAAAGCCTCCGAAATTGATTCCGACACGCGCAAGAAAATCTCTTACGCGCGCGGCAAAGCGCAGACGACCTATTACAGTCAGGAGCAGACGAACGGCGCGACGCCTTTCTCAAAAGTCAAAAGCCCCGTCTTCCTCGTCTCGAACTCGGTCGAGTTTCAACACGATTCCGGCATCGGCATCTACACGGGTGAGGCGCGCGCCTGGCAAGACGATAACTTCGTGAGCGCGGACAAACTCACGCTCCGGCGCGACAACCGGCGCATGGAAGGCGACGGCCACGTCCAGAGCGCGCTCTATCAGGCGCGGCGCAAAGAGGCTTCGGGCGCGCGCACGGTCGTTCCGGTCTTCGCCACTTCAAATCGCATGTTCTACTCGGACACGGATCGCCTGCTGCACTACGAAGGCAACGTTGACATCAAGCAGGGCACGGAGCGCATCACGAGCGAAGTGGCCGACGTGTATTTGATGAAAGCGGTGGGCGAGGTCGAACGCATGGTGGCCGAGCGCAACGTCGTCGTCACGCAGCCGGGCAAGCGCGGCACGGGCAACTGGGCGCAGTACAGCGCGGCGGACGAGACGGTGGTGCTGACGGGCGAACCCGCACGCGTCGAAGACGCGCAACAGGGCAACAGCGAGAGCCGCCGCCTGACGGTCTACCTGCGCGAGAACCGCGTCGTCTCCGACAGCCCCGGCGGAGCACAATCAACGGGTCGCGTCCGTTCTTCACACAAAATTAAAAAGCAGTGACAAGTGACGAGTGACGAGTGACAAGATCAGCTTCTTGCTTTAACTTGTCACTCGTCACTCGTCACTGTTTAAGGAGCTAGCCGTTGCAGACGGGAGAACTGATCGAGGTTGTGGAGAAGAAGGTGCGGGTGGAGCAGACTGCCCGCACGTCGGCTTTGCCGTCGCATCAGGCGTTGGCGGCGAGCGACCTCGTGAAGTCGTATGGCAAGCGGCGCGTGGTGGACGGCGTGCACCTGCACGTCGAGCCGGGCGAAGTCGTCGGCCTGCTCGGCGCAAACGGCGCGGGCAAGACCACCACCTTCTACATGATCATCGGGCTGGAACGCCCCGACGGCGGGCGCATACGCCTCGGCGACCGCGACATCACGAAACTTCCGATGTACCTGCGCGCGCGTCTCGGCGTCGGCTATCTGCCGCAGGAGCCTTCCGTCTTTCGCAAGATGACGGTGGCCGAAAACGTGCTCGCCATCCTTGAGACGGTCGGCCTCCGCCGGCGCGAGCGTTTCAAACGGCTCGAAGAATTATTGGAAGAGTTCGGCATCGCGCACGTGCGTAACACGCGCGGCGAGGCTCTATCGGGCGGCGAACGCCGTCGCACGGAGATCGCGCGCGCGCTGGCGACCGAACCGCAGTTCATCCTCTTGGACGAGCCGTTCGCGGGAATTGACCCGAAGGCGGTGGACGAAATTCAAAAAATGATCTTGTACCTGCGCGGGCGGGGCATCGGCATTTTGATCACGGATCATAACGTGAGGGAGACGCTCGGCGTTACGGATCGCGCTTATATTATGGCCGAAGGGCGTATCTTCCGTTCGGGCGAGCCGCTGGCTTTGACGGAAGATGCGGAAGTGCGGCGTCTCTATCTCGGCGAAAAATTCCGTCTGTAAAATTTCCGCTTGTGGAGTCGCTGCATAGTGGCGGCGTTTAGGTTATAATCTCCCCGCGACGCTCAAATCGGGCGTTTCAAGTTTAACAACCCGGCAGAGTTTTCGAGTCAGTCGTCTATTAAGCATAGGTATGTCTGTCAAGCTCACAACCAGTCTGTCGCAACGTCTCGTGCTGACGCCGCAACTGCGCCAGCGCATCGAGATGTTGCAGATGACCTCCATCGAACTGAGTGAATTAATTCAACAGCAATTGTTGGAAAACCCTGTGCTCGAAGAGGTGGTGGCGCAGGAAGAGAAGCGCGAAATCGAGGAGCATATAATTGACCAACTCGCGGGCGGCACCAATGATCTCGTCAACGATCCGGTCGCCCACGAACCCGTCGAAGCCGACCTGAACGGCGGCTCGAACGGGACGGGCGACCTCGCCGCAGTCGAATCCATGCTCGGCGCAAACGACGCCGCGACGCCCGAAGCGGCAGCCGCCACCGGCGACGAATTCGAGGGCGAGGCGGCGGAGGGCGGCGAAACGTCGGACTCGTTCGAGGAGATAGATTTCGGGCGCGAGTTCCAGGAGTATCTCGACCCCGGCTACAAGACGCAGGAGTACGAATACAAGGAAGACGGCCCGACCTTCGAGCAGTTTCTCACGCGCCCCGAATCGCTCTCCGAGCATTTGATGTGGCAACTCAGCATGAGCCACGTGGACGAACACGTCCTGCCCGTCGCCGAAGCCATCATCGGCAATCTCGACTCCGACGGGCGTTTGAACGCCACCAACGAAGAACTCGCGCAGTTTGGCAACTGGACGGAAGAACTCGTCGAAGAAGCGCGACAGATCGTGCTCAGGCTCGACCCCATCGGCTGCGGCGCGCGCGACGTGCGCGAATGCCTGGTCGTCCAACTCGAAGCCTGCGGCGCGGGTGAACGGCTCGCCGCGCAACTCATACGCGAACAGCAACTCGCCGATTTGCAGCAGCACAAGTTGCACAATCTCTCGAAACAGATCGGCGTGCCCGTCGAGACCCTGCTCGAAGAACTCGCCTTCATCCGCGCGCTCAACCCGCATCCCGGTCGGCAGTATTCTTCCGAGGAGCCGGTCTTGATCGTGCCGGAAGTGTTCATCGAAAAAGTTGACGACGAATACGAGATTTATTTTGCCGACGACGGCTCGCCCCGCCTGCGCCTCTCGAACAGCTACCAGCAGATGCTCGGCCAGTCCGACACGTCGAAGGAGACGCGCGACTTCATCAAAGACAAGATGCGCTCGGCGGTTGACCTCCTGCGCAACATCGAGCACCGGCGGCAGACGATCTATCGCGTCGTCGAGTGCATCGTGCATCGCCAGCGCGAGTTTCTGGATAAGGGCGTGCAGTTCATCAAGCCGATGATGCTCAAGGACGTGGCCGAGCAGACGGGGATGCACCTCTCGACTATCTCGCGCGTCGTCAATCGCAAATGGGCGCACACGCCGCAGGGCGTTATCGAACTGCGCCGCTTCTTCACCGAAGGCATGACGAACGAAGACGGCGAAGAAGTTTCGACGCGCATCATCAAATTGAAGATCAAGAAGCTGATCGAGGAAGAGGACTCGCACAACCCGATCACGGACGATCAGGTCGTCAAGATTTTGATGAAAGACGGCATGAAACTGTCGCGCCGCACGGTGGCGAAGTATCGCGACCAGATGCAGATTCCCGGATCGCGCGAACGCAAAGCACCGGTTTAAGACAAACGATGAAGTCGGAACGATGAACGATGAATTGAAAGCGACTGTCTTTCATTCATCGTTCATCGTTCCGCGTTCATCATTTTCCATTGGGGAGGAATCGCTTTCATGATATTCGAGTACACGGGGCGGCACGTTGAGGTCACGGCGGCATTGCGGCAACACGTCGAAGAGCATTTCAGCAAACTCGATCAGATTTTCGATGATTCGACGGCGCGTGCGCACATCATCATCGAGGTCGAGAAGAACCGGCACACGGGCGAAGTCTTGCTCCACTGGCGCGGCGAGACCATGACCGCCCGCGACGTGAACGCGGACATGTATCAGGCGCTCACGCGCGCCATCG
>DASYMM010000582.1:0-3805 GCA_036009085.1 Pyrinomonadaceae bacterium
CGCAGGTTCTTCTTTGACGGCGACCTCGGCCACAGGCTCTTCGATGCGTGCCCCGGTTGACGTGACGCGCCTGACGTTCCTGTTCCCGCTCCCCGTCGGCGTGGGCGTCGGAGCAGCGGCGGGCGTCTCGCCGGAGGAAGCGGCATCGCTGTTGCTGGCGAGACGGTCGGCGGGTTTGAACGCGCCGCCTAACATCACGCGGTATGTTCCCTCCGCATCGTTCGGCGTGCGCGCCTGCACGCGCAGGATGAGCGGCTCTTCCCGGCGCAGGTAGACGCTCTTCGTCGCCCGCGTCGAACTCGCTCCGGCATAGAGCGTGACCTTCGCCACCGGGCGCAAATTACTGGCGAGGAAGATGTCTATGTCGCCGTCCAGATTAGAACTTTCAACCGTGAGTTCGAGATCGCCTTGCAGGCCGTTGAAGGTGTAGAAGAAGCGCGTCTGGCGCGAGTCGCCGATGTCGAGCGGGGCGATGCGCCCGGCGAGTTCGTTCGAGAACACGGGCGTCGGGGCATTCGGTTCGATTGACTGCGCGAAGGCCGACGCGCAGAGCATCGCAGCCAACGTCGCCGTCAGCATCAAACGCCGTCTGCCGGATTTTAGTTTGAGAGCAATTAAAGGCATCAGCTTGCGGTCGTCGGGAAAACTCGAACGAAGGAGAGTTTAACAGTCTCCACGTTTACGAACAAAGTCTTGGCGCAGGCGAGGCTAATAAACAAGAACGCGACGAGTTAACGGCGTGATGCGATTGCCTGTAACTCATCTTTCCGCTGCGTCAACTCTGCGGCTTTGCTCTGCGTCTCTGCGTGAATGCTTATTTGACTAAGCTTCACCGCAGAGACGCAGAGAGACGCAGAGGGGGCACAGAGAGTTTCAGCCGTTTGCAATCTCTTTAATCTATCGCGCGGGCAGGCGAAAGATCGCCACGGGCGGATCGTGGTCGCTCGCCTGCTCGGCGAACTCCGAGTTGATATGCACCACGTCGAATCTGACGAGCGCGGCGAAGAGACGCTGCGAGACGAGGATGTGATCGAGCGCCTGCGAGTTGCCGTCGAAGATATAGGTGTAACGCTCGCCCGGCGGCAGCGTGTCGAACAAGTTTCGCAAGGCGTCGCCCGCGAGGAGTTTCAGCGTCGTGGAAAACTGGAAGTCGTTCAGGTCGCCTAAGACGATCACGTTCGCGTCGCGGTCAACGGCCAGAATCGAATTGACGAACTTGTTGACGCTCTCCGCTTGCTGGTGTCGCTTCCGCTCGCTCTGGAAGACGGGCGGTTGAAAGCGTCCGAACAGAGGGTTGTCGCCGCCCTTCGACGAGAGGTGGTTGGCGACGACGAAAAGCCTGTGCCCGTTGAAGGTAAACTCGCCCGCGAGCGGCTTGCGTGTTTGATTGAACGCGGGGTTCGACGCCTCGACGCGTCCGGGGCTGGACGACAGGCGCGGAACGTTCGCGGCACTGCTCACGCTTGTCGAAACCGTCGAGCCGCCGCCGGGTCGGTCTGTAAAACGCAAGCCGCGATCCGTGCGAAAGAGAAAGCCGATGCGGATGTTGCCGCCCGGCTCGCCGCCGTCCTGATCGTCAACCGGGTTGATGTTGCGGAAGGAATAGGCGGGGCCGCCACGCGCCCTGATGGTCGAAATCAATCGCCCGAAAGTTTCGCCCGCATCAACCAACGCGTCGTTTGTCGCGCCGTTGTTGTCCTGTATCTCTTCGATGGCGACGAGGTCTGGCGACTTGAGATTTTTGACGACGATGTCGGCCAGCCTTTGAAACTTCTCCGCGCTGTCGCCGGGGTCTAAATTTTCCACGTTGAAGGCCGCCACCGCGAGTTGGTTCGGACGCACTGCCGTCGTCGTCTCGCGCGCGAGTCCGGCGCGTAAGACTGCGGGCGCGCGCGTCACGAGCAATTTGTAGTTGCCGGAACTGTAATCGAGCACGCCTTCGAGCGCGCCGTTGAAACGATCTCCCACGTTGAGTTCGGGCAATTCGGTCAACTCGCCGGAGAGAAAAATGCGTTCGGGGTTGAAATCGCCCGGTCGGATGACGAGGCCGCCGCGCGGCGTGCGGAGACTGGCGAAGCGGCCTCTGTCGCCCGCGACGGGAATCTCACGCGTCCCGTTCCGCAAAGTGAAACTGTGTCCCACGGCCACCGCGTCGCCCACGCGCACGCGCATCCCTTCGAGGCTCTCGTAAAAATCCAGCCCGTCGGACGCGGGATCAAACGCGCCTCCGCTTTCCACATTCCCACGCGCATCATCTTCTATGATACTCACGGGCGGGCGGCGGCCTCCGTTGCCGATAACGACGGGCGCGGGCAGCGCATTGCCGCTTGAGAGAACAGCGACGGACGTAGAATTGATCTGCGTGACGGACAAATTCGCGTTCGTTTCGGCGTTTGCTCCCTGTCGCGCCTCCGACACCGTCCCGTTGACGCTGACGCGGTCGCCGACCGCCCCGCCCGCGCGAGGAGGAGCGAGAACAAATATTCCTTCCGAAGTGCGCGGGTCGTTATCGGGGGCGGGGTCTTGCATGAAAAAGCCGTTCGCCCGATTGACGGTGACGATACCGACGACGCCGGATACGGCTCTGCCGTTCAACGCCGAGACGTGCGCGGCTCCCTGAATCTCGCGAATCCGCGTCGCGGGCTGCGCGGCTGAATTCGTGAGATGTGCGTTTGAGACGGAGAACGCGGCCAGCAATGAAACGCAGACGGCGATGAGACTGTTGCAGGCGATGCGTTGGAGGCGTCGTCCACGGGACGAAGGTTTTCTGATCATAGTTGTATGGGCAAAGTCGGATTAGTCGAACGTCAAACTTACCACATCTTCCTGATCGGATGCGCCTCGGTGTTGAAGATCACGCGCTTGAAATTCAGGGTGGAGGGCGGGGCAAAGAGGAGATAGAAATATTTTAAAGTTTCGGCGAAGAGGAAACTTTGCATGCCGTCCGACTTCTCTTTCGTGACGACACTCTTCAAAGCCGCATAAGCCGTCTCCGTCCGGCAGTGTTTGACGAAATCTTCAAACATCGTCTCGCCCATACGCAAATATCGCGGGTCGCGCGTGTAGTGATACAGGTAATAAGTTGATTCGACGATCTCAGGCCGCAGCACGTATCCCGCGCTCTCGATCTCCATCGTGCGATAGTTTAACCCCTCCGGTTCGATGCCGAAGGTCGTCCACATTTTGAAGGACGACGCTTGCAGGCGTTGTGCGCGCGGGAGGTCGCCGGAGAGCGCGAGGACTGCCGGGAAGAAGGCGTCGAGCGCGCCGTAGCTGGTGGCTTTGCGCTGGCCTGTGCCCATGTCGGCGTGTCCGTACCAGAGTTCGCCACGCACTTCGTCGGCCAGATATTTGTTGACGGCTGAGATTGAGGTGAGCCACATCCGCTTGCAATCCGCATCGTCGAATAGGAGCCAGCACTTGAGCAAGTACTCGTAATAAGAATCAATGCCGCCGCTGATGTGGCTATCTTTGTCCGTCCACGTTCCGGTTTCGACGTTGATCGTGCTGCCGACCAACCCGATTGACGAGCGGCGTTTGTAAGTCTCAACCAGAGCGCGCTTCGCCTTGTCGTAGAAGACTGGTTTGCGCGTGAGTTTGCTCAGCGTGCCGAACTCTATGAGGAGCGTGCCGGATTCAGCCGGGTTGGTTTCCGGGTCGCGCACTTTTCCGGTCTTTAGATTTACGAATCTGTAAGGCAAGCCCGTCGCGGAGTTGAAGGCGGGCAACAGGCGCGTGCCTAAATCTTCGGCGAGCGCGAGGAAGCGTCTGTCGCGCGTTAATTGATAGATGGAGAGCAGGGCGC
>DASYMM010000583.1:0-2599 GCA_036009085.1 Pyrinomonadaceae bacterium
GGCGACACTTTCTCGCCCTGCCACGTGCCGACAGACGCAAACGGACGGTCGAACTCCACCGCGAAGTAGACCTTGTACTTGTTGCGCGAGCCGCAGAAGCCGCCGCTCGCAACCGAGCCGCTCAACCCCTTGTCGCCGTCCACCTGCCAAGCGGCCTCGGACACGCCCGAGGCGTTGCGCCCGACATCGAACAGGAGCGTGGCGGCGTCTGCCGCCGGGAAAGTGAAGACGCCGAAGCCTGTGCGCGCGGTGGCCGTGAGACTAACTTTGACGCCCGTGTCGAGCGCGACCTCGTAGAAACCGGGCGACGCGCTCTCGCGTTCGTGCGAGAACTTCGCGTTGTAGGCGTCCGGCGCGGCGGCGGGCGAGACCGTGAGTTGGCCTGCGACGGGCATGATGGGCACGTCGCCGAAGATGGGACAGCCGGGGCCGCTCAGGTGCGTGAGGCTGAAGCCGCGAATCTGTGTGTCGTGATAGAGATAGCTCCCGCGCTCTTCCTGTCCGAACCCGCGTTCCGTGTCGGGGCTGAACTGCACCATGCCGAAGGGCAGCGTCGCGCCGGGAAAAGTGTTGCCGCTCTTGTTCCCGCCGAGGTAGTCGGGCAGCGGCGAGTTGCCCGTCCCGACGAAAGGGTTGACGTACTGCGCGAGGTCGGGCGACGGCGCAACGGGTGCGGGCGCGTTCGCACGCACCGGGATGAACGTTGCGTCGAGCGAGAAGACGACCGCCAGCACGAGCGTCGTGAATGTGGTTCGGATTTTTCTGTTCATCTTGCTGCTATCGCTTAGACTTTAAGAAGCTGTTTTAGAAGCCCCAAAGGGGCGAGATGAAATAGCTTGGGGCAACGCCCCAAGAAATAAGTCCGTAGGATGTGCAAGCCCTGAAAGGGCGACATAGTAACCATTGTCGCCAAATATGTCGCCCTTTCAGGGCTTGGCGGTCTGTGCTCCCCGGCGCGATGCGCCGGGCTGTTACGTTGCGCCCCTTCGGGGCTTTCAAGAGACGTTTCAAACTGCTTCTAAGGAATCTCGGTCTTGCTTCCCGTCACCATGAAGGAGCCGGAGACGGTGCCCGTGGTCGCGGCGTCGGCGTTGCCCTTGAAGCCGGGTTGCTTGCCGCCGATTGTGACGTTGAATTCGCCGGGTTCGAGGATGCGCTTGCCGCCGTCGTCTATGAGCGTCAGGTCGCGCGGCGCGAGCGTGAAGGTGACGCGCCGCGCCTCACCTGGTCGGAGGCTGACGCGTTGGACGCCGCGCAGCGACCTGAGCGGCACGGGCACGGAGGCGGCCACGTCCGTTAAGTACAACTGCACCACCTCGTCGCCCGCGGACGCGCCGGTGTTCCGCACCTCGGCAGAGACGCGCACGTATGCGCCCGCCTTCACTCTCTTCTTTACCTCCAACTTGCCGTACTCGAATTTCGTGTAGCTCAGGCCGTGGCCGAAGGGGTAGAGCGGGTCGCCCGTGAAGTAACGATAAGTCTTGCCCTGCATGCGGTAGTCGTCGAACGCTGGCAACTGCGAGGCCGACTTGTAGAACGTGACGGGCAGTTTGCCCGAAGGGTTGTAGTCGCCGAAGAGCACGTCGGCGATACCCGCGCCGCCCTCCTCGCCCGGATACCAAGCCTGCACGATGGCGGGCACGTTCGCGTCAGCCCAGTTGACGCTGATGCCGCCGCCGCTAAACAGCAGGAGCACGACCGGCTTGCCCGTGGCGTGGACGGCGCGCAGCAAATCCTCCTGCACCTTCGGCAAATTCAACTCGGTGCGGTCGCCGCCGCGAAAGCCTTCGAGTTTCACGTCCATCTCCTCGCCTTCGACCGACGGCGCGAGGCCGAGCGCCATGACGACCACGTCCGACTCTTTGGCCTTCGCGATAGCGTCTTCATAAAGCGACCCGGCAAGCCCCGGCGGCCCCCAGAGAAGCTTCGCCGTCGCGGCGGCGTAACGGTCGTAGAACTCGACGCGGATTTTGTATGCCCGCCCCGCCTCCATCGCCAGAGGCTTCTTGACGGTCTTCGCGCTGCCGTCGCGCCAGCCGTCGAGAAAGAGTCTGTCGTCGAGGTAGAGACGCGCGGCGTCGTCGGCGCGGATGCCGAGTTCGTAAGTGCCGGAAGCGGGCGCGGTGAGCTGTCCCGTCCAACGCGCGGAGAAATTATCGAGCGGCAGTTGCGGCACGGGCGCGTTGGTGAACCAGTCGAAGTTGATCTGCTCGTCCACGCGCGTGGCGGCGGGCGTGCCCTGCAAATCTTTGTTGTCGAAGTATTCGGCAAGGAGACCGGGCTTGCCGCCGTCGTGCGAGAGCGCGTTGGCGGGCACGGGCAGGAGCGGCTCGCCCGTCAGCGTCGTGCCGAGCGCGTAGAGGACTTTGGTTGCGGGCGAGACTTTGCGCCGGATGCCTTCGAGCGGCGTCGTCCACTTCGAGGGGACGCCGTGATAATTCCCCAAGAGCACTTCGAGCGAGTCTGCGTTCGGGCCGATGACGGCGATTGTCTTGAGGTCTTTGCGGAGCGGCAGTTGGCGGTTGTCGTTCTTCAAGAGCACGAGCGACTCGCGCGCGGCGGTGCGCGCCAGTTCGCGGTGCGCGGCGGAGTCGTTCAC
>DASYMM010000584.1:0-3337 GCA_036009085.1 Pyrinomonadaceae bacterium
AAAACGCGCTCGAAACGGCGCGCGGCGTCTTGCTGGAAATTCAGTTGGCAGATTAGAATAAACAGTTTTCAGTTTTCGGTTTTCAGTTTTCAGCAAAAACAAGTTGCTTTTTCTGGAAACTGAAAACTCAAAACTGAAAACTGTTTATTCTAATCTGCCAACTGAATTTCCAGCAAGACGCCGCGCGCCGTTTCGAGCGCGTTTTCCGACTCTTCTTCGCTGAGTTCAAGGCGCAAAACGCCGCTCGGCGTAAACGAAGCAGTCTCGCGTGCGGCGACCAGCGCCAGCAGTTTCTCCGGCGCGACGCGCGCCTTTTCGCTGAGCTTGACGGCGATTCCAGTCGGCGTCTTATCAAGCGAAACGACGCCGGTCTCTTCGGCCACGCGCCGCAGCCGCGCGTATTCAAACAACCTCTCGACAGGCGCGGGCACGCGTCCGTAGCGGTCCTGCGTTTCGGCGCGAATGGCCCTTAAAGTCTCTTCATCGCGGGCCGACGAGACGCGTTTGTAAGTCCTCAGCCGCTGGCCCATGTCCGAGATATAATCTTCTGGAATCGCCACGTCCACGCCGAGGTTAATGGAAACGCTCGTCTCATCTTCGACCGCCTCGCCGCGCAATTCCGCGACGGTACGTTCGAGCATCTGCGTATAAAGATCAAAGCCGAGCGCGTCCATGTGGCCCGACTGTTCGCCGCCGAGGAAATTCCCCGCGCCGCGCAGCTCCAAATCGAGCGCCGCGATGCGAAAGCCCGCGCCGAGGTCGGAAAACTCGCGGATGGCGGCCAGACGGCGGCGCGCAATCGGCGAGAGTCCCTGTTCGTTTGGAATTAGCAAATAGGCGTAAGCGCGGCGGTTTGAGCGACCGACCCGCCCGCGCAATTGATAAAGCTGCGAAAGACCGTAAGCGTCGGCACGGTTTATGATGATGGTGTTGGCGCGCGGGATGTCTATCCCGTTCTCTATAATCGTCGTCGCCACCAGCACATCATAGTTGTAGTCGACGAAATCGAGCATCACCCGCTCCATCTCTTTCTCGTTCATCTGCCCATGCCCGACCGCGAGCCGCGCCTGCGGCACGAGCCTTTGAATCAAGGCCGCGATGGTCTCGATGGATTCGACGCGATTGTGAATGAAGAAGACCTGCCCGCCGCGCCCTAGTTCCAATTCAATCGCCGACTTGACGACCGACTCCGAAAACGGCACGACCTGCGTTTGAATCGCCAGCCTATCGCGCGGCGGAGTCTCGATGACGGACATATCTCGCATCCCCATCAGAGACATGTTGAGCGTGCGCGGAATCGGCGTCGCCGAGAGCGTCAGCACGTCCACCTTCTTCTTCAACTGCTTCAAACGCTCCTTGTGTGCGACGCCGAACCGCTGCTCCTCGTCCACGACGACGAGGCCCAGATCACGAAAGCGGACATCCTTCGAAAGCAAACGGTGCGTGCCGATGAGGACATCAACCTCACCCGATTCGACACGCTTCGCTACATCCTTCTGTTCCTTCGGTGAACGAAAGCGCGAGAGCAATTCGACGCGCACGGGGAACGGCGCGAAGCGCTGGCGGAAGGTCTCGAAGTGCTGGTAAGCGAGCACGGTCGTCGGAGTCAGCACGGCCACCTGCTTCGATTCCATCACGGCCTTGAATGCCGCGCGCATCGCCACCTCGGTCTTCCCGTAGCCGACATCGCCGCACAACAGGCGATCCATCGGCACGGCCTCTTCCATGTCCGTCTTGACATCCTCAATCGCCGTCTCCTGGTCCGGCGTCAACACGTACTCGAAGCCCTCTTCAAACTCGCGCTGCCACGGCGTGTCAGGCGTGTAAGCGTAACCGCCGACGAGCTTGCGTTCAGCATAAAGGCGCAGCAGCTCGTCCGCCATATCGCGCATCGCGCGCTTGGCCTTCGCCTTCGTCTTTTGCCAGCCGAGGCCCCCCAAACGATCAAGCGTCGGCTGATTCCCTTCCGCGCTCGAATAACGCTGGACCAAATCGAGCCGCTCGACCGGCACATAGAGCTTCGCGTCGTCCGCGTAATAAAGCAGCATAAACTCGCCGCGCCGACCCGCGCCGAGATCGAGCGTCTGCAAGCCGCCGAAGCGCGCGATGCCGTGGTCCACATGCACGACGTAATCGCCGACCTTCAAATCGCGGAAGTCAGACAAAAATGCGGCTGTTTTGGATTTACCCCTTTTACCTTTTTCCTTTTGCCTTTTTCCTTCCGCCTGCGGCGCGCGTCGCTCAATAGCAGCCTCACCCGCTTCATCAAACAGATCGCTCTCGACGTGAACGATCAAATTCGATGAAGGCAACTCGAACCCGCCCGACGTGCGCCCGACAGTGGCGACGACTCCTGACGATGACGCCACGCCGCTGCTCTCACTACCCAGGACGACGCGCGCCAGGACGTTGTAATCCTCCAACATCTCCGCCACGCGCTCGGCCACCCCGATGCTCGGCATCACAAAGAGCACGCCCGCGCCGCGCTCCGCGACCGCACGCCGCACGTCGTTTGCCAACTCGCTGATGCGCCCGTGATAACGCCGCGCAGACTGCGCCGTCCACTCCACCTCCGGCACAGTTTCAACCACCGGGAACAGAAAGAGCGGCGCGGGCTGCCCTGCGCGTGCGCCCCCGATTTTGATTTGCGGCTGTTCCGCGTCGAGCGCCAGCGTCTGGTCCACGACCGCTGCCGCACGCCCCAGCGCGCGCAGTTCAAGTCGCTGCATGTGCTCAAGGCGCGCGCGCAATTCTTCCGCCGTCAGATAAAGCTCATCCGGACGCAGGCCCAACTCGTCCGCGCTCTCGGTCTCCGCGTACCGCACCGCGAGCGTTTCATAAACGCTGCCGAGATAACTCTCCACGCCGCCCGGTTCATCCAGAACCAGCACCGCGTCTTTCAAGTAATCGAACGCGCTCGCCTTCCGCTCATGCAGGAGCGAGATCAGCCAATCCCAGCCCGGAAACGTCTCGCCCTCGTCTGCGAACGCGGTGCGGTCACGCAGCGCCCGCGCATACCTCTCATCGCTCCAACGCTCGCGGGCAAATTCTGCCCACAAGCGAAAATCATCGGCCCTCACCGACAGCTCGCGCATCGGCGCGATGGCAACCGTCTGCAACTGCCCGGTTGAAAGCTGCGTCTCAGGATCAAATTCGCGGATGGAGTCAACCGTGTCGCCGAAGAACTCGACGCGCACCGGAGACGTGCGCCCCGGCGACCACACATCAAGGATGCCGCCACGCATCGAAAACTCGCCGACTGCGCCCACAGGGTCTTCGCGCACGTAACCGGACGCGACGAGCTTTTCCACCAACTCTTCCGGCGCATGATCTTCAT
>DASYMM010000585.1:0-2912 GCA_036009085.1 Pyrinomonadaceae bacterium
AAACGCGTTCGAGTTGGGCAAACGTCATGTCGCCCGGCTGGTTGAGTTCGTCCCAGTAAAAGCAGGTCGCACATTTGGCGTTGCAGCGCGAAGTGACGAACAGGATCACCGTGCCGAGACGCCTCTCGCGTTCGGTGGAGCGAAGCAACTGGTAAAGTTTGACCGCTTTGTTTGTCATGTCATTTAAGCGCGACGCGACGGTTCTTCGTCTGCCTGCGCGTCTTCAAATCGAGAGGCGTTGATGATGACAGTTTCCGCCGGTGATTTCAATTCGTAGTTGATGCCGCGCCAGCTTATGCGGCGTGAGAAGGCTGCGGCGAGCGCGTTGTAGAGAAAGAGCGCGGACGCGAGCGGCCACAGGGAGAGATGCGCGGCGAGCGTCGGGGCGCGCCGGATTTTGTGTTCAGCCTCGAAGGCGAGCGCGACGGCGCGCAGGCGCAGGAGAGCTTTGACCGAACCGAGCGCGTAGACGGCGGCGACGAAGGCGAGCGGCAAAGCTGCGGCGGGCAAGCCACGCCAGAGACGCGATGCGGCGAGCGCGAATCCGCCATAGAAGACCGCGACGAAGAGTAGATTTGAGATGAGCACGATCCGCCATAGGCGCGGCGCATAGACGCGCGTGATCTTGAGTTGGCGCGTCGTAAATTCAAAAAGCTCGCGCCATCCACAATCTTCGTGTGAGGCCACGAGGCAACGCGGGACGAAATGAATGGGGAGGCGCGCGTCTTGGAGAGCGCGCGTGAGGGCGAAGTCGTCGGAGAGCGCGCCGCGCCAACGCCCGGTCATGTCGAGTTCGGCGAAAGTTGTGCGGCGAATCGCGGTCGAGCCGCCCCAACAAAAGTTCGCGCGCGAGTTTTCGCCGAGCGCGGAAGCGATTGAGGCGTTCCACACGACGCGCAGGTGCGAAGCAAATTTGTGTGGCGCGGCTGATTTGTTTGAGGGGATGAACCAGCGATAGCCCGTCGCCGCTCCCGTCCGCCCGTCGGCGAGCGGGGCGACGAGCGTGCGCAGCCAGTCGCGGCGCGGTTGCGCGTCGGTGTCAACGAAGACGAAAACTTCGCTGCGCTCGTTTGTCGCGCCGACGCCGGCGATGAGGTTATGAACTTTTTGCCCGCACGCTTTCGCCTCGCCTGAGACGAGCACGCGCGTCTGAACCGCAGACACCGCGCTTCCCCGCTCCGCGCGCACCCGCTCGACGACTTCGAGCGCAGGGTCTTGCGCGCTATCGACGACGAAAATGATCTCGAAGGCCGGATAGTCTTGGTGGCAAAGCGCACGTAGGTTGTCGTGCAGGTTTTGGTCTAGGCCGCGACAGGGGACGATGACGGAAGCGTATGGTGCGTAGCCGGGGCGGGGCTTGGAGAGTTCGCGCCGGAAGTAGCTGAGATAGCGCACGCCGCCGCGCAGCGAGATGAGAGCTTGCAGGAGCAGGAGCGACGCGAAGAAATAGTAGAAGCCCATAAAAAGAAGGCGATGCTCTCACGGAAACATCGCCCTCCGCAAATTCGCTGGCGAACCCGGCAGCAAACTTAATACCGGCAGCTTCTCAAGCACTGGTTGTAACGCTGGCGGCAACGCGCCGCTTTTGGCCCTACGATGCCGCGCGTGCACTGGCGGTATTGCCGCTGGCAACGCTCGCGGCAACGATTGCGTCGCGGGCGTTGCCGCGTGTTGTGGTCGTCGTGATTCTCGTGCTGCATGTTGAAAGTGGTTAACGAACTGGTATTCGTGACGGCCTGCGTCGCCGGGGCAAACACGAAGAGTTGAGTGGCTAAGGCTGAAGCAATGATTAGCCGGTTCAAGACGAGCGGTGTGCGTTTCATGTTGCGTATCCTCCTTGCGAAGTGAGGCGTTGTCGGAGCGAGGCTTCTATTTCAGCGAGGCTTCTATTTTAGCGCAACTATGCCGGAGGCGGCGTTCGTGAGCGAAGCTACGAGCGTCTGCGCGAGATTGATGAACGGCTGCGGATAGACTCCGATCACGATGACGCCGATGACGGAGACGACGAGCGCGGTGCGCAACGCGGGCGACAGCGAAAGCGGCCGCGCGTCGGCGGTGCCCTCGCCGAGATACATCACGCGTATGAAGCGGACGTAATAGAAGAAGGAGACGACCGTGTTGAGAATCGCCCAGATGGCGAGCCAGAGATACCAACTCTTGCCGTCCGGCGCGTCGTAGCGTTGGAGCAGGCCGCCGAAGAGAAACCACTTGCCGATGAAGCCGCCCGTCAGCGGCAAGCCGCCGAGCGAGAGCATGAAGATCGTCATCATCAAGGCCATGCCCGGCGCTTTCTGCCCGAGTCCGGTGAAATCGTCAACGTTGTCGCCGACGATGCCGCGACGGCGCAAGGAGATGATCACGCCGAACGCCCCGATGTTCATCAAAGTATAGACGAGCAGGTAGACGACGAGGCCGATGTAGCCATAGCGGTTCGCGGCGATCACGCCGAGCAACAAATAGCCCGCGTTGGAGATTGACGAATAGGCGAGCAGACGCTTGGCGTTCGTCTGCGTGACCGCAGCCCAGTTGCCGACCATGATCGTGATGGCGGCGACAAGGCCGACGAGCGGCGCCCAGTCTGCGCGCATCCCGCCGAGGGCTTCCAGAAAGATGCGCGCAAAAAGCGCGAAACTCGCGGCCTTCGATCCGGTCGAGAGAAAGGCCGTGACAGAAGTGGGCGCGCCCTCGTAGGCGTCCGGCGCCCACATGTGAAAGGGCACGGCGGCGATCTTGAAGAACAGCCCTGCGGCGAGCGCGATCATGCCGAGCAGCAGGAGCGGGCGCAACGCCAAGCCCCCGCCGGCGAGCGCGTCTTCCGTGGGCACGGCGTTCATAATCGAGGTGACGCTTCGTGCGATGTCGCCGAGATTGGTGGAACCTGCGACGCCGAACAGAATTGACATGCCGTAGAG
>DASYMM010000586.1:0-10231 GCA_036009085.1 Pyrinomonadaceae bacterium
CGTGGCTGAATGGTCTTCAACTTCTGTTCGCGTTCGTCGGCGCGCGGGGCGCGACTTTTGAAGCCGCGTATGTTGCGCTCGGGGCCGTGCGCGGGTCGCGCGCCCGTGCGCGTCATTTCGGCAAACAGTTCCACATCATAGTCTGCCTCACGCGACATCTCTTCGCGGATGGCGTGCAACTCTTCCAGAAATCTCGGCTTGCGATACATAAGATAGCAGTGATGAGTGACAAGTGACGAGTGACAAGTTAAAGCAAGATTTAAATCTTGTCACTCGTCACTCGTCACTACTTATCACTCTTTTCCGTCAACTCCGAAACTAAGAACTCCGGCGTGACGATCATCGGGACGAAGAATCCGGCGGCGGTGTTGAAGAGGCGTATGCGCGCCTGTCTCCGCACGTTCGCCAGATGACCGAAGTTCCATGTAACTAGATAATCTATTTTGTGCACGGAGGCAACCGCGACGTGCAGTGCATCGGCGATGTACTTGCGATGAAAGATGCCGCGCGAGATGTACCCTTCGGCGAGAATGGTGGCTTCGTCCGACATCTCAAGCTGCGCGAGCGGCGCGATGAGTTTGAGATAAGCCGTGCTGTGCGGTTCGGGCACGCGTTCGAGTTCGCGCACGACGAGCGGCGAGATGAAGGCGCGATACTCCGACATCTCGTGCTCCCACCAGCGGATCGTCAGGTCGCGACGGAAAGGCTCGCCGTTGTCGAGATACGCGCCGACGACGGACGTTTCCAGGTAGAGGCTCTGCTTCACGGCGTTGCCCCCGAAGCGGGCGTGATGTTGGCGTTGCGCGGCGGCGCGGTCGAGACGGGCGCAGGCTGCGTCGTGAGCGGATCGAGGCGCACGAGGCCGCGTTGAAAGTCGAACGTGACGCGGAAGCGGCGCAGGACGTTGCCGCCGATGATGCCCGTCTGCTCGAAGCCGGAGGTTTCGTTGATGGCCGACATGTCGAGCACGGCGGCGGACAAGTTCGAGTGCGTGTAATCGCCGAACGTGACGCGCGGCAGAAGGAGCGTCGTCACGTCTTCGGAGACGCCCGCCGCGCCGAAAACTTTGAGCCGCGTCTTTTGCTCGAAGCGCGACATGTCTTCGGTCTTGGCGAGTTGCGCGGAGATGACGGAGATGCTCGCGCCCGTGTCAACGATGAAGTTGAGCGGTTTCTCCACCCCGTCGAGAATCACCGCGCTGCTCCAAAACCCGCTCGACGTGGCGCGAATCGGAAACTCATAACTGCGCTTCGCATTGCTCGCCGAAGCGGCTTCAGACGGCGACGGCGCAGACTTCAAGACCGGACGCTCAGGAGTCGGCGTCGCGATCAGGGTCGAGACGGTGGGCGGCGCGTCCTGAGTCTCTGCGGCGACGTTCGAGTTGAGCGGGACGATGGAGTCTGTGAAGGGTCGCGCCGTGGCGGGTCGGTCTTGATTGCGCACGAGCGTCATCTCCTTCGTGCCGTAGTCAACCGAGGCGACGTACTTGGAGAGGACGGAGAGGCCGATGTAGCCGTCAACGGGTTCCTGCTGGTTGTGAAACTGGCGTATATAGACGGGCACGTTCTCGACACGCACGTCGTCCATTTGCAGCGACGAGAGGAAGCCGTAGATGATTGGGAAGCGTCCGCCGCCGCCGACGGCGCGCGCCATGCCGCCCTCGGCGATTGGCTTGATGCCCAAACGCTCCGCTGCCACCGTCGAGAGCACGCACATCCCGGAGCCTGTATCCACGACGAAGCGCAGAGGCGTCTTCGCGCCGTTGATGCGGACGCTGACGATGGGACGGCTGTTCGAGAGTTCAAAAGGAAAAGTTGCGTGCGACGAACCGGCTGCCAGATAGAGACTGCGCTGCGCGCCGAGGTAGCGCAGGAAACTGATCAGGCCGCGAATGCGCGCGCGGCGATCCGCGTCCGTGCGCGGGGCGATGCGTAGAAAATCTTCATAAGCGTCAGCCGCTTCGCGGTAGCGTTCAGCGCGCGCGGCGGCCTGTGCGTAGGCGAAGATGAAGTCCGGCTCGCGCGGGTCGAGATAGACGGCGCGGCGCAGGCCGGAGAGCGCGATGGATGGACGGTTCTCGTAGAAGTTGATCATCGAGAGTCCGGCAATCGCCAACGCCTCGTCGTCCTTGATGGTGAGCGCGATGCGGAATTGTTCGGTGGAGTTTTTGAAATCGCCGGAGGTGAGCAGGGCAGAACCTAAGAGGGCGCGCGCGCGCGACGAGTTCGGATCGAGTTTGAGCACCCGCGCCGACTCCTCGAAAGAGTCGCCCAGCTTGCGTTGCTTCAACAAGGCGTAACTCAAACCCAGACGCGCCGGAATGTCTTTCGGATTTTGCTCCACCAGCGCGCGATAAATCTTCTCGGCGGCTTCAAACTCGCCCTGCCGGATGGCGCGCGCGCCCTTCTCCAGAGTCTGCTTGTCGCCCGCGAGCGCGCCCGCGCCGCACACCGCCACAAACATCACAGAGGCAGCCAAACTGCCACACAACACACGGCTCAGTTTTCTCATTTTTCGGCCACCCCCTTCGGAAGGGATGAAGGACGAGGGATGAAGGATGAATAAAACCAAAGCCCGCTTATCAGGTTGAATGTTTCTTATTCATCCCTCATCCCTCATCCCTCATCCTTTATTTCAAAATTTCTCCGGTCTTCATTGACCACAGTACCAGATCGAGTTCGTCGAAATCTATGGCGAGGTTTCCGGCAAAACGGCGTAGTGATTCTTCGATGGCGAGGTAACGCGTGCGGGTTGTCGGCGGTGTCGAAGATTCAAGCACGCCGAGTTCAAAGAGGCTCCGCAGGATATGCTTGTCGAGAATGGCGTAGCCGCTAAAGCCTACGTTGCGCAAATAGTGGCTCGCCTCTTTGTAACCCAGACCTTTGATGCGCCGTTCGCGCGCCAGCCAGTCGCGGCGTGCGAGCGGGTCGTCGAAGCTCAGGAGACGCTCGCGCAGGCGCATCCCGCAGTCTTCGTGCAAGTAGTCGCGCGTGACGACGATGTAGCCGGAGCGCGAGTTCGGGTAACGATGCACGCCGCCGAGCGCGCGTGCCAACTCTTCCTCTGCGCCTTCGGCGAGCAGAGCGCGCACCGCTTCGACCGAACGCAAGCCCATGCGCGCCGACGCGCCGGCCGTGAAGATGCAATAGACCAACTCTTCCCAGAGGCGCGCGTCCGAACCTTCGCGCCACACGTCTCGAAACTCGGCGAGGCGGCGGCGGATGTCCTTCGCACGCGTCCTGTGCGTCGCGCGTAGGTCTTCGATGGTGACGGGCGGCTTGTCTCGACGCACAATGCTTACGGATAGAAGGGACGCGTGCCGGATTGTCAATTGCGAGGCGCGATTAACGTCTCGAATTTTAGGAGCGTGCTCGCGGCCTTGTCAACGAGTTTGCAGTTTGTTAACGAGTTTGTTGTGTGAGAAGTTGCAGATTGGAATTTCGCGCGCCTTAATCTTTTATCAGAGAGCAGCACCGTACATCCCCCGTTAGGCCGAGAGCATCTTAAGTTTCGCGCTCACACTCCCCGCCGAACATTCGCGCGAACAAGTTGTCTCTCTCCATGCTATGATGCAATTGCCCCCAAACAATTGAGATAAGGATGAAGATGGTCGGATCAAAAATCAGGCAATTGTTATTCGTGTCCGCGTTGCTGCTCTCCTGTTCAGCAGGCGCGGCGGCACAGGACGACTACACGCCCGCGCCTCTGCCTTCGGCGACGCCTTATGTCGTTTCGACGTGGCCGGAGACGCTGCCCGTCAACGCGTCGCCCGACATACCCAACTTAGTCGCGCCGCAACCGACGCCGACGCCCTCCTTTTACACGCAGGGCGTGCTCGTGGAAACGCTCGACGGGCGCGTGGTGATGGAGCAGGCGGCGAACCAGCAATACAATCCGGCCTCGGTCGTCAAACTCGCCACCGCGCTCGACGCACTGCAAACCTTCGGGCCTAACTATCGCTTCTCCACCGTCGTCTGGACAAACGGAACGTTCGATCAAGCGACGGGCACGATCACGGGCGACCTGATCATCTCCGGGCGCGACCCTTCGTTTCATTACGAGCACGCCGTCGCCGTCGCGCGCGAGTTGAACCGCCTCGGCGTACGCACGGTGACGGGCGACCTCATCGTGCCGCCGAAGTTCACGATGAACTTCAACTGGTCTGCGTCGCGTTCCGGCGAGATTTTCTACGACACGCTCGACTCGACGCGTCGCCCGGCGGCGGCCACGCGCGCGTGGTTCGACGAGCGACTCGCACATGGCGACAACGCGGCCATTCAAACAATTCCGAGCGTGGCCGTGATGGGCGCGGTCTACGTCGCCGCCGTGCCGCAAAACGCGCGCGTGCTCCTGACCCATCGTTCGAGCAAACTCGTTGACGTGCTGAAAGTCTTGCTCTGCTATTCAAACAACTTCATGGCCGAACGACTCGGCGACAATCTCGGCGGCGCAACAGGCTTAGAGAATTTCCTGATCGGCAAGGTGGGACTTGCACCCGCCGATGTGCGGCTCGCTTCGACGAGCGGGCTTGGCATCAATCGTCTCTCGCCGCGTTCGATGATGAAGATTTATCGCGCGCTCCTGGCCGAACTCGCCAAGCACAACTTGTCGGCCTCGGACATCATGCCGGTCGCGGGCATTGATCCCGGCACGTTGCAGAAGCGTTACACGTTCGGCTACTCGCGCGGCAGCGTGATCGGCAAGACCGGCACGCTCGGACGTTCAGACGGCGGCGTGAGCGCGCTCGCCGGACAGATGCGCACGCAGTCGGGCGAGACTCTGTTGTTCGTCATCTTCAACCAGCGCGGCAACGTCGTGCGTTTCCGCGAGTCGCAAGACCGCCTCGTCTCCGAGTTACAATTCACGCGCGGCGGCCCCGCGCCCTTCGCCTACTCGCCGCAAACGCTCGCCATGCGCCTCTCCGACACCGAACTCGAACAGGCCGACGCGGCTGAGTTTGAAACACCGCTGAAATAAGGGATGAGGGATGAGGGATGAGGGATGAATCAACAGAAGCACTCACTGGCTTGAATGCTTCTGTTGATTCATCCCTCATCCCTCATCCCTAAAATTTTGCGCCCCGGCGGCCTGAGAGTCGCACGGGGCGCTTTTTCGTCCGACTCGCGCATGGCGTGCGGCACCGCGCGCAAGCGGACGATCCCTGTGTTTCTCCCGCTTGATTCGCGCTGCGAAAGTCGGAGTCGCACGCGCGCCGCACCTTCCCCTTCGCAGTCGTTCCCCGCTTGTTCCCCGCTTGTTCCCCTTGTTCGGTCGCTCGTTCCCGGCTGAAACTCAAACGCCGCCGCACAAACTTTGCAGACCGCGCCTGTCGCCGCTCCGTTGCGACTCGACAGCCTTAGTGCAATTGCCACGCCACCTCCGGCGCGCGCCGCGCGTTTTCGCTTCAAACAACGGACACATAAACCTTTGCCGTCGCGCACGCGCCGCTTTGTCACGGCGCGCGTCGAGCGTGCCTTGGCCCCTCCCTGTTTCCGTCGGTGACAGGGTGTGTAACGGAGGTTCGTCTTTTGTCGCGCGGCCTGTTCCCGCTCGGAAAGTTGTGTAGGACGCTTCCTGTTTTGTTACCTAAAGTGACGCGTCTTTCATGTCGGGCAGCGGCGCGCGGGACAAAAGACTGAGAAAAGCCGTCGTTATTTGCATGGCATCGCCTTTGCCAGTGAGAGTTGGGACTAACACGTCCGTCGTCGAGCCTGCCAGGTGAAAATATTAAAGAGGCTTGCTTGTGGAGACTGTAGCGATGAATAAGTTGACCGAGGAACAGAGACGAGGGATTTCCCGTCAGCGCGACGAACGTGGCTTCTCGCTCCTCCAGATGCTGATCGTGATCTCGATCATCGCCGTCGTTTCGGCGATAGCGATGGTGGGCGTCTCTTCGGCGCGCGCGGGGCAACGGCGCGTGACCTCGGCGCGTTTGTTGAGCGGTTATCTGGAAAAGGCGCGCATGGACTCGGTGCGTCGCCGCGCTGATAACACGACGGGAAATCCGCGCGCCGCCGTCACTATTCTGAACGCGAATACCTACCGTGTGTTTCTCGATTTCAACAACAACGGCACACCCGTCGCGCGCGACTTCACCCTCGAACAAGGCGTCGCGTTCACGAATGAAGACATCGGCAGGATGATTTCGTTTGACTGGCGCGGGCGCACCGGCAACAACGGGCTCCGGCTCGAAGTCTTCAACACCGATCACCCGAACGACAACGGCTTCCAGACCAACGTGTCAATCTCGAATTTCGGCGACGTGACGGTCAACGACAACGGCGACACGCCGGACATCAACGCCAACACTTCCAGTTTCGCCTCGCCGACGCCCGCCGCCACGGCCACGCCGACGCCCGGCGGAACTCCAAGCGCGACGCCGAGTGCGACGCCCACCCCCACACCGACGCCAACGCCTACACCTACTCCAACGCCGACGCCCACTCCGACGCCCACCCCCACACCGACGCCAACGCCCACTCCGACGCCCAGGCCGACTGCGACGCCGACCCCGACGCCCACTCCGACGCCGAAGCCCGCTCCGACGCCGACGCCAGCGCCCGCTCAGCAATGCACGCTCTCCGCGCCCGCTTCCGTGAGCGTCGCCAAGAATGGCGATTCTGGCATTTTCACAGTCTCTTACAGCAACGCGAACAACTCGACGATAGCTTTGGGCGTCATCGGCGGACTGAGCAGCGTCTCTCCGGTCTTGAAGACGGTTTCCGGGAGCGGTTCGTTCACCGTCACCGTGTCATACGGCAACGGTAACAAGAGCGGCACTGTGGAAATCACTTCGGACTGCGGCAACAAGAGCGTCTCGGTGAGCACTAACTGACGGCTAAACCTGCGAGCCAAAACATCACGTTGAAGTTGGGAGAAGATACTTTATGAGTTTCCGAACCAGAGCGCACCGCGAAGAAGAAGAACTGCTCCGCCCCGCCACTTCCCGCATGGGAGGCTTTAGCCTGCTCGAAACGAGCATCGCGATGGTCGTGATGATGGTGGTCGGGTTGGGCGCAACTTCCCTGTTCTTCTACGCCGTGCGCAGCAACTCCGGCGGCGAACAGCGTTCGCAAGCTCTGGCGATTGCGCAAGAGCGGCTCGAAGCGTTGCGCGCCCTTCCCTACAACGCTCCCGAACTCGCCGTCGGGCAAACCGTATCCACAGTCGTCCTGCAAGATGTCGAGGTGGGAGACGAGTCCGCATCGGCCACAAGTTATAGCAACGGGACGCAGGCGTATGGCGGCGTGCAGGCGTATGGCGGCGGGTCATCGGCTCAAGGCGGAGGAGGCGGCGTTACAGCGTCAGCAAAGGGCAAGGGCAAAGGTGGTGGCGGTGGCGGTGGCGGCGGTGGTGGCGGTGGCGGTGGCGGAACCGGAGGCGGAGGCGACGACGAGTTTAAAGTTGTGGTTGACATCGAAGGACTGCCCGCCGGAGCGGCAAGCCCGACGCGGAAAGTGATCAGGATCAGGGTGACTCCCGAAAACGGCTACGGAGAAAATTCCTGGATCAATCAGAACCCGGTCGTCATTGTCATTCACCGCAGCAGCCCTACCTCCGGCCCTTACAGGCTGTAGTTCGACGGACGAGGAAGTCACAGGCCGGATGCTCCGGTGAGATCAAAACTCATGCGACAAACTACACAGACGACGAATCCGCAGGCGGGCTTTTCGCTCATGGAATTGATGGTGGCGATGTGCGTGATGGTGTTCATCACGGGCGCGGCCACTTCCCTCCTCGTCGGCGCATTCAGCGTGCGCACGCGCGAAGACGAACGCTCCGAAGCTATCGGCGACGTGCGCCGCGCGCTCAACATCCTCTCACGCGAACTCGCCAACAGCGGTTATCAACTGCCGCCCGGCCTCACCTACAACTCGGCGACGGGCGCGAACCGCGTTCCGGCCAACGGTCTGATCCCCGGCGATTGCGATGATACGTCGATCACTTTCGTCGCAAATCTCAATGCAAGTGTCGGCACGGGCGATGGCGATGTGAGCGATATGGACGAAGCGTTGACCTACCAGTTCACCCAAGAGGGCAACGTAGGGTTTCTGGTGCGCCGCGACTTGAACGGCGGAGCCGCCTCGCAAACGCTCGCCAACAATATTGACGGAGTGCAGTTTGACTATCTCACCATAGACGGCACGGACACCGCCGCCGATGTCTCGCAGGCGGCGCGCGTCCGCATCACGGTCTGGGCTGACCTCAATCCGGTCGGCCAACCCGGCACGACGAGTTATCAACCGCCCTCGCAGGTGCGGCTCGCCTCCGAGGTTGACCTGCGCAATGTGACACTCGGTACGTTTTGACGAAGACGAAGTGGATTTTGGTGCAGCGTGTTGAGGCTCTAACGAGTGAGGGTAATTCGAGATGAAAAAATCAAAGAAGCGAAGCGCAAACAGGAAAGCCAGCCGCCGCAACGAGCGCGGCGCGGCGCTCATCATGATGATGCTGATCGCGATGCTGCTGCTGGCGGCAGGCGGCGCGCTCATCATGTCCACGGCCTTGTCCACCGGCAGCGTCTATGAGGCCACGCCCGAGACGCAGGCTTACTACGCCGCCGAAGCCGGACTCGAAGACGTGTTGACGGTCTTGCGTGGCAACATTGCCCCGCTCAATGCGGGCGTGGTTGCGCCTTCCCCGTCGTCGTCCGTCCTTGCGTCCGTCTCTACTTTCGCCTCCTCAGCCTACTCTGCCTTCATGCCCACGGCCTCCGCCGCGAAGCCTGCGCCGACTCCCACCCCCGGCGGCGGCGGTGGCACCGGCGGCACGACCGGCACCATCCCCGACTCGAACAAAATCGATCTGCGCCGCGCGCTGGATCACGAGTATGCAGATCACCCGGACGATCCTGAGAGCGCGCCCGATCTTCGTCTCTCGCGCTGGTTGGACTACGATTACACGCCGCCCAACGGCGAGTATGCGGATCGCGTCACGCTCAGCGATAACTACAGCCCGCTCACGGGGACGGCCTACCGCATCAAGCTCCGAGACCCGGACGACAGCACCTCCGTCGGCCTCACGACGACCGGCCTCTTCAAAAGCGCAAGCCCCGCAGGCATAGTCAGCGCGAATGGTCAGGCCATCACCTTCAACAACGTGCTCGGCGCAGCCGTCGGCACAGCCACGATTACATATGTGCCCCGCCCCAATGGTGTCGCCACCCCAAGCTATCCTCAGTCGGCGACCAACCTCGGCAGTTTCAGCATCTCATCCACGGGCATCGGGGCGACCATCCCGCCGGGCATCACTTTCAACTTGAACATTAATCAAACCGCTCCATGGCAGGGTAGCGTGCCCCTCACCGCCACACTCAGCGGCCTTATCAACCCCGTCGCGCTCTTGAACAGTTTGCAAGTCGGTTTCCTGACAGACTCACTTAATATTGATGGCACGAAGATCAAGCTCACGAATCTGGTGGGCAGGCTCTTGAGTTTGCTCGTCCCGCCCGCAGGCGGTTCGGTGCCCATCCAGGCAACTATCATTGCGCCCGAACCCAAGCGCGTGATCGTGCAGTCAACCGGCCTCGGCCCGAAGGGCGCGCAAAAGATTTTGGAAATGCTCATCACGCGCGCCAACTTCGACTTTGAAGCTCCCGCCACGCTCACCCTGCGCGGCGCAAACGATTGCAGCGCACCCAGTTTCTCCACCGGAAGCAGCAACGCGAAGAACTACACAGGCAAGGATGTAGATAAAGCTGACCTGCAACGTCCGGCCTTCGCCGTGACGGACTGCGACTACAACGATGCAGTCGCCGGAACGTCCAAACCGGGAACGGTGGAAGGTGATCCGCAAATCGGCATCCTCAACAACGGCACGGCGGCAGGTTCGATGACCACCGCGCCGGTGAGCACGCCGGGATTTTTGGAGACGGCGGATAAAGCTCGCCAGTACCTAAGCGAGTTGGAAGCGACGGCTCGCTCACAAGGCCGCTACTTCAATCCGGGTTCCGGCTCTTCGATAACCGTCAATTATGGCACGCCGACCGATCCCGTCTTCACCTTCGTTGACGGCGATTGCAATCTGGACGGCGGCGCAGGGCTACTCGTCGTGACGGGTAATTTAAATATGAGCGGCAACCCGTCGTTTGACGGCGTGGTGATGGTGCTCGGCGGCGGCAACGTCAATCGCAACGGAGGCGGCAACGGCACGTTCAGCGGTTCAATGGTCGTCGCGAAATTCGCGCGCACGTGGCCTGCCTCCGAAAATAATGTCGAACACCCTTTCCTCG
>DASYMM010000587.1:0-8733 GCA_036009085.1 Pyrinomonadaceae bacterium
GACGGATTCATGAAGTGCTGGAGTCGGCCGTTCTGGCGGACGCGAGGCACGTACTTCGACCCGAGGGCGAGCGCGACGGTCAACGCCATGATCCAGAGCCGCTGGTTGAAGTAGAGCAGAAACGACATCGTGATCGAGGTCATGTGCGCCGGGAGCAGAAAGTCCACGACCCTGCGCCAACCACCGCCCGCGAAGGCCGGGGCGACGCCGTTGGCGCGCGCGTCAACCCACTCGAAAAAGAAAGCGCACGCGTAGCCCGCTCCGAGCGCGACGAAGACTTGTGCGACCGGCTGCTCGAAGCCGAGCACGGTATGTCCGAGGATCGTGAAGATCGTGGCGAATGTGGCTGAGGTGCGAAGACCGACGCGTGGGTCGCGTTTCTTCTTAGGCGCGGCGCTCATCTGGTTTCTCCTTGCTGATGTTCTTGCGGGGTGGCGAGCACAATCGTGTGATAGCCGGGCGCGAGCGAGATGGCGTCCTTGTGCAGGACGCCGCGCCCGTCGCGCCAAGTGATGCTGAGAGGAATTTCGGCGGCGGGGATGTTCCCCAAGCCGAAGAGAACTTCCGGGCTGCGCTGCCCGGAATGGCCGTTGCCGCCGTCAACCTGCCGGATGAGACGCCGACCGTCGGGCAGCGTGGCCTCGACAAACGCGCCGATGGCGGGCGTGCCTTCGCGCCGCGCGGGATGACCCGCGTGGACGACCGCGCCCGCCGGCGGCTTCGCGGAACCGTCTGTGTTCACCGCCGGAAGCAGGAGGTGCAGGCCGAGGAAGCGATTATTGCTGGCGGTCTTGTTCTTGATATAGACCGAGTCTTCCCAGAAATTCGCATAGACCATCTCGGAGTAGCCGTCGCCGTCCACGTCCGCGACGGCGATGCCGCGCGTGGCAGGCGTGAGGCCGGGGAAGAGGTTGGTCGAGAGGTCGTCGTACATTCCTGTGCTGCCGAGCGCCCAGAAGGGATTCGGGTACGAACCGTCAATTTCCGCAGAGCCGGGGAGGAAACTCGGCCAAGACGCCTGATACTTCACGAACGCGTCGTTGCCCGCGCCGACCTGCGACAGGTCAGGCCACTTGTTATCCGTGCCCTTGACGAGTCCGGTGGCCTGCACGATCTCAAGCGTCGAGTCGTTGTCGAAGTCCTCGAAGCGCGCATCCCAAGCCCACGCGCTATGTGCGACGCCTGTGTCCGAGGCGCGGTCAACCCACGGCGCGCCGCCCTTCGCGAGTTGATCCATCTTTCCGGTGCTCGTCCAGAGGAAGTGGCCTTCCTGTAGGGCGAAGGGCGAGCCGATGTTGCTGACGTACATGTCGAAGATGCCGTCGTTGTTCACGTCGCCGAAGTCTATGCTCATGCCCTTGAACGAGTCGTGACCCATAACCATTGACGTGGGACGGAAGAAGCCCTTGCTCCCGGTAAGCTCACGAAGCCGGACAACGCCGGGTCGCGAATTGTTCCATAGGAGTTGATCGGGGCCGAAGTCGTTGGCGATGTAGAGATCGGAGAGGCCGTCGCGGTCGAGATCAGCCGCGCCGACGGCGAGCGTCCAAGCATACTCGCTGTTATCGGGGAACACGTCGCCCGCGTCGCGGTACTGGACGCTCGGCGCATCGCCCGACGCGCTTTGCGTGTAGAGATAGAGGCGGTTCTTCCCGCCGTTTCGCGCACGCGAAAAGTCTGCGTTCATCTCGAAGGGGCGGTCCGTGTTGGCGTCGGTCAACTCCGCGCCGTCCGGGTAGTAGTTGCCGACGATGAGGTCTTGATGGCCGTCGCCGTCCATGTCCGCGAAGGTCGCCGTCGCCGTCCACCAACGCTCGCGCAGGCCGGGGACGAGTTCCGCGATGGAGAACGACGCCTGCGAGAGCGCGCTTTGCGACTTGGCATCGCCCGAGGCAGACGAAGCGGAAGACGCGCGACGAAGCATCAGGAGCGGCGGGCGTCCGTAGAAGGCGACGAAGAGGTCTGCCAGTCCGTCCTCGTTCATGTCTGCGACGCGGCAGACGCTCGGATGCACGGTCACGCGGTCAACGAGGCTGCCGAAGTCAACCGTGAAGGGCGCGTAGCGTTCGCCTGTGCCGGGCACGGGGCTGACGGTCAGGGTCTTCGAGCGAACGTCCGTGAGGCAGAGGTCGTTGGGGAGTCCCTCGCCGTCAAGGTCGCCGAGCGCGGCGGACGCGCCGACCTGATAAAAGTAGAACTGCATGTGCTTGGCCGTCTTGTTCACGGGGAAGACCGCGCCGCCCGCGGGCATCGGGGCGGGCGGGAGCGCCTGCCAAGCGAACTGGAAGCGCGCGGCCAGTTTGGCCGCCTCGCCCGCCGGAGGCGATGGGAGTTTGGCTAAGACCGCGAGCGTTCCCACGACGAAGAAAACGGCGAGCAGGACTTGGAAATTTTGCTTTCTCGGCCTCGGCCAGACCTTTTTGTCCGACATTAAACTTTCTCCTTGTCAAACTTTCCCCTGTAGCGGGGAGCGTTCAAAATTATTTCAAAGTAGAGAAACCCTGTCCTTGTTCTCCGTCCACCCGTCGCGCGATGTTCAGGGGTTCGCGTCGGGCGTCGGCTCCGTATTCGGGACGCCGTTTCTGCCGCGCCTGAACTCGGAGATAGCTATGTACACCGCTTTACGCACACGGTTTGCGCTGCCGAGCGGCCTGTGCTCCGGCAGGCAATGCCACGGATTGAACGACAAATTTTCGGCGAAAGCCCTCTGTTCCGGCGAATCAATTTCCTGACGAGGAATGTTGATGGTCGCGATCTTGTGGAAGGGAGTGTTCTCCTCCTTCCACGGAACGAGCGCGTCTTCTATCGGCTCGCGGTACGGGTCGAGTTGAAATTGAACGAGGAAATCGAAGCCCGTGCCTTCGCGCGCCAGATGCTCCGCCAATCTTTCGCGCAGATAGTCGCCGGACGGATTTTGCGGCAACGCCGATTTCGTCTTGAGCCACGGTTTGAGCGCGTACTTCACAGCCCGCCCGCCGAACAGGTAGGGCGTGGTGCTGAACCACTGCATCTCCAACAGGTGCGGAAACTTGCGTAGACCTCCAAGCAAGCTGAAGCCAACTCGCGGATGAGTCAGGAAATACCAAGTGATACCGAGATAATCGGAGAGCGACTTCTTTTTATTGAGCGAGCCGCATTCGACGAGCTTGTAAAAGTCTTTCGCATCCTTTGTGAGAAACTGGTTGGTGCTCAGAAAAATAAAATCATGCGTGGTCGCGTCCTTTTGCGTCTCGATCAATTTCTCGCCTTCGACGCCCATGAGTTTCAGCGCGAACCCGCGTATATCGCCTTTGATGTCCACCGACGGGTCTTGGCTCGAATTGGAGAACCTAATCCACGCGGGGAAGGTGCGCGGCTCTTTGAAGACGCCCACGCGAAACTCTTCCGGCAGCCCCGGCTCGACGATAAATTCCGCGCGCACCCCGGCGTGTCCCTTCACGTGGACATCACGAGTCGTGAGGCCGCCCGAATATCGCTGTTCGATGATCCCCTTGAGCAGAACGATCAACTTCTCCGTGACCTCCTGCTCATCCGGCGCGGGGTATTCAGTGTTGAGTTCCCGGTTTCCCATCTCCTACGTCTCCGCGTTGTCGCGACTCTACTCGTGCACGCTCGTCATCACGCGAGACGCTTGCGCGCCGACGCGGGCGAGCCGTTAGCGTCGTCCCTGCTCGATTAACAGGATCGTCCAGAAGGCCATTGTGATAAACAAAGTGACCGCACCAAATGTGAAAGCCATGCTGATTGCCCGTCGCGGGAACGGGGAACGCGACTGCTTGTCCGACGCATCGGGTAGGTGCTGTGGAGTCAGCTTTTCGATCACTTCTTTGATCCGCAGATCGCTATCGAGCAAGGATTTCAGAATCAACAAAGTGCCGATAATTCCCATCAGATTCCATCCGATGAGCAAGAAAAAAGCCATGTTGGAGAACGCGGGCATGACTCCCCTGTTGTTAAAGAGCCAACCCGTGGCTAACCCGTTGACGATGAATTGCAAGGCAAACCACCCCAAGTACAGTTGTGCTCCCAGACGCGCCCACTTGTTGGTTTCATCTATCTCTTTGAGCAGCAAGGCTTCCTGTTTGTCTCTATCCTGTTTCTCTTTGTCCTGTTTGTTTCCGTCCTGTTTCACTGTGTCTTGTGTGGTCGTGTCCTGTTTATCTATGACCTGTGTAGACGTGCTTTGTGTGCCGGTGTCTGGTTGGACGTTGTCCGTATTCGAGGTCGAGACGGCAATTGTAGAGAGCGCAGCCGGTTGCTCGTCAACTATCCGGTAAGTCACGCCGGGCGAGGCTTGCCACACGTGTCGGTCGGCGACGAGGTAGCCGGGACGCACATGTATTTTCCTCACCTTCATTTGCCACGTCGTTCTGGACTTTGCCATGTTCTCACCGTAAAACTTCCCGGAACCGTTTTCCGTGTGATACGTCTTGCCCCGACGAGACCGTCGCCGGGAGAAAGCGTGTTGCGCCTCTGCCTCGTCAAACTAACGACCCCCCGCGTGATTCATCGAGGCCGGTTGAGAACAGGGTTCAAGTTCCCAGCCACGATGCTTCATCCGGCTGATCTTTTGCCTTGCCGCGCTTGTGGGGCAGGTGTAGCTTTTGCGAAAGACCGAAGGCTTAAGCGGGCGTCCAGGGCTTAGAGAAACCTAACGAGCGCATCACCTTGAACAACAGGCCGACGGTCCAGGGCGGGTCAACCACCTCCACCTCATAAATGTTTCTGGCGTACATGCCCCGCTGGTCCATCGGATACTCTGCCAGGTACCGTTCCAGTTCCGCTTCATTGCCGGCTGTGTAAATCGCCCAGCTAAAAGTTTTTACATCTCCCGGCGTGGTGTAGGCGTGTTTCCAGATGCCTACTTTGAATAGCTTCTTGCCGTGGTTTATCTCCTGCTCGGTCAGGGTTTTCCGCTCCTCGTGAGGTGCATTGAAGTAGTTCTGAGCCAAGCTGAAATGCACGAGATAGTAAGGCATAGCGACCTCCCGATCTTTTTCGAGTGCCGCCAACGTCCGCTGCGAATACGCCGTCGAGCGCGAGCGCATGGAGCGTGGCACCCGCTAATTCGGACAGATGAGGACTTGTCATCTATTGCCGATCAAGTCCTTTCGCACAAACAGGTAATACGCGTAACACAAGCCCAGAGCCGCGAGGTGACCCGGAAAAAACCAGCCCCAACTGTTGAGGACTCCCGTGAGTTGAAACCGACCCGTAACTGCCGCCCCGACGACACAATAGGCGAACATCGTGATGAGAATCGTCCGCCTTGCCTCTGTGCTGGACAGGTTTCGTGCGCGCCAGGTCATCACACTGAAACCAAGCAACGCCACCCCGAACCACTGGATATACAGAACCGGCGCTTTATCAACCATCGGTCGTCCGGTAAAGAAACTCATCAACATTTCGGGCACAGCAATAATGATTAGCCCGCCAATGAAAGTCAGAATCGCCGTGATGAGAAACATGGTATTCAGCTTCATTGACCTTTACCTTCCGTGCCTCTTGAGGACGGGAGCGCGCGGCTCCCGGCGGGTCGGGCGTCCGTCGGCAGCCGTTGGCTGACCACGACACTCTCTGCTTTTCCGCCCCTTGAAAGGGACGATTGGCGAATGGCCTCCGCGCTCGGCACGTGAACCTTCTCCGCCAGCCCCATCGTTTTCAGCAGCCAGATGCCGTACCACGCAGGGTCCCATTGATACCAACGCAAACCCTGACGTGCAGACTTCGGATGCGCGTGGTGATTGTTGTGCCACCCTTCCCCGAAGATCAGGAGCGACACGATCACGTTATTGACGGAGGTGTCCGTCCCGCGTGTCTTGAATGGGCGCGTTCCGAGTTCATGGCAGACGGAGTTGATGAAACCGAACGCATGGAGCACGGCGACGCGGTTCAACAACCCGACCCAGACGAGAAAGCAGACGGCGTTGTAATGGTCGAAACGAAAATTCGTCTGGCCGAACGCGCCGACGAGTCCGCCCGCGACGTAAGAGCCGAACAGGATTCCGAAATAGGTGAAGTAGTCGCGCCGTTCGTTATCGAGAAACAGGTAGAAACGGTCGTTGATTAAGTCGGGCGTGTATCTCCTGTAGATGTCGCTCTCCCAGACATCGCGGCGGCGGCGTTGATGCCAACCGAAATGAACGTGCAGCCAACCTTCGCGGGGCGTGTGCGGGTCGCGCCCCGGAATGTCGCTGTAACGATGGTGCAGGCGGTGCATCGCCACCCAGAAGATCGGGCCGCGCTGGATGGCGAGATAACCGCACAAGGCGATCAGGCGTTCCAACCAACGCGGCACTGTGAAGGCACGGTGAGCGAACAGACGGTGATAGCCGAGCGTCAACCCCAGTCCCGTGATGGTGTAGAAGAGGAGAAACGCGACGATTGACGAGCGCGAGTAGAAATAGAACGGAAGCACGCACGCCGCCACCGTCGTCGTGATGTTGATGATCGTGAACGGAACATCGAGCCGCGTCTCATTCATCTCACCCGATGGTGAGACGGCGGCTGAGATTCCGATGTTTTCTGTACGGCTCATAAACGCTTACTTGTACGTCACGGGTTCAGCCGGGACGGGCTTGGCTGCCGCCGCCTCGATCATCTTGCACAAGTCCGGCTTCTGCACCAGAACCGCATCCCTGTAGTTCTCGTAGTAAGGACTCATAGAGTCGAGCAGACCCTTGCGCCTGTCCTTCTCTTCCTGTGTGATGTCAATGGAATCGAGCACTTTCAAGTACTCGATGAGGTCGAGCCGCTCCTGTGGTGTGAGCAAGGGGCCGATGACTCCCGGCGTTCCCGGCGGCGCGTTGCGAAACTCGTGGCCGTTGTTGAGATTGCCGTCTTTGGAAGTGTCGAAGAGAAAAGCCCCGTCCACCTTATCGTTACGGAAACCCACGTAGTACGGATCAAACTCACGCGTGCCGAGCCAGAAGGTCTTGGCGCGCTCCTCAAGCGGCGACAACAGTTCGTAGAGAGTTCGCACCGACCCGTTGTGTAGGAAGGGGCCGGTCGCCCAGTAACCGTCGAGCGGGCGTGCCGGGTAGGCGGGCGGTGCGCGAAACTGATTCGGGCGATGACCTTGAATGGTATCCCGGCAAGGTCCGGGGGGAATATTGTTGTCGGTGAACCACTTTTCCATGATGCCGCCGATGACCTTGGTGAGCGCCTCGCCGATCCCGACGGTCTCTTTCCCGTCGTACAGCGGTTTCAGCTTGCCCGTATAGATTTTCGTGCGGGCGGCAAACTGCTCGGCGTCGTACTTGTCTGTGCCCATCTTTTTCATGTCATACATCGGCAGTTGGAGGACTTTGTACGGGTTGGGGTCAGGCTCCGGCGCGGGGGCGTGACAGCGAGCGCAGTAGCCGGTCGTCGGGCGCTTCGGGTTGGGTCCCCTCATAAAGCCTGCTTCATCGACTGGCAACTCGATCTGATCCGCCGGTAGGGCACCAGGCCACACCGCTTCGTGGAACAAACGTCTGCCGCGCTCTGCGCTCTCGCGGTTAATCGCGCCGAACATTTGCTCCGGCCATTTCGGCGCTTCAAGGGTGGAGAGCAACGTTTCCATCCAGAACATGTCGTCCATTCTGGCCGTAGACCTGAGGAACGTGGATTGGTCTGCCGGGTCGGTGTTGACCCGCACGCTGACGCCCCACGCCTCCGTCACGTTGCGCGCAAGCGGCTGTCTGATCGCGGCGGGCGACTGCACCCAGTCGTAGTCGTGCGTGTACCACAGCGGCGGGTAACTCACAGGGCCGCTGTTCTCGCTGACGTTTCGATAGTCGAGCGGGCCGAACTGCCCGTTCACGCCGCGACCGAGCGCGGCTGTGCGCGCGAAACCTTCTTTGGTTAAGTAGGTGTGATTGATGTTCTCGTTAAGCCCCCCCATGATGAGGTCGCTCTCGAAATACTTCTTGAGCTGGGCGCGGAGCGTTCGTATCTCGTCCTTCGAGCATTTCCCGTGCCCGTTGACGCGAGAGCAGAAACGGTCGAACCTCGACGGCGTAGCGGAGGTCAGGATCATCGAGAAGACGAGGTCGCCCGACCACTGCTCGAACCCCCAGAAGCCCTGTCCGCCGTCAATGCGCAGGGCGTTACCCTTGTACAGGAGTTCGCCGGTGTGGCAGGCGGCGCAGGAGATGCTCGCCCACTCTTGTTGCCCATCGCCCAGCAGAGCGGCCACGTCGGGGCGCAGTTTCTCCTTCACGATTCCGACCGGCAGTTGATCCGGGTTATAGGTCGGGTCGTTATTCGGCAACAGCCCGTAGCGCGCCTGTATCTCCGGCGACGAGAAGAGTTCGTTGCTCGTGCGCGACTCAAGCGCGCGGAACCACGCGTAGGGGATCACGAGGCTTCCCTGGCTGGTCTGGTAGTAGCGTTGCCGCCGCTCTTTGCTCCACTCCGGCTGAAGTTCGACAGAGTTTGCGTACACCGGGGGCTGGGGCATAGGCGGGAATATACGGGAATAGGCCAACAGGCCGATGAGGACGGCGATGACTATCAGCCCGATAGTCCATAGCGTATAGTTCTTCGCCAACCTGTTAACAAACTTATCTATCCATGCGAATACGCGCTTCATACGTCACCTCGCTTAGGCGGCATCTGCGCCGACAACTGACACTCGAAGTCAAAGATTTTTGTTTCGCGTCGCGGCCTCTCAGAGGATGGGGCGGATGCCCAACCACATGAAGAAGACCATGACCAGAATGATGACCCACTGGAACGCTTTAATCATCG
>DASYMM010000588.1:0-6534 GCA_036009085.1 Pyrinomonadaceae bacterium
GACTCACTCATTATCTTTCAACTTATTCCCAGCGATAAATCGCTGGGCTATTTTCAATCGTCCCGGCGGGACTAAATCAATCTTTGCCGTTCGTTGTGGGCTTCCATTCGGGCGCGAGTAGGCGACGGCGTCCGTCGTGGCTGAGCGAGAGGTTCGGTTCGTCAAGTTGCGTGCGATCCCAGAGTTTGCAGGTGACTTGTTTGTGGGCTTGGTCTAGACCTTCGCAGTAGTTGGTGTAGGTGCAGCGGCGAATTTCGTCGCCTTTGCCGAGGAGGGTTTTGAGAAACCAGTCGGGGTCGGCGAGCGTCTGGCGCGCGGCTCCGATGATGTCGGCATCGTTGCGTCGCAAAATCTCTTCGGCCTGCTCGAAGGTGCAGATGCCTCCGGCGGCGACGACGGGCGTGCGGAAGCCTTCGTCGTCGATGGCTCGTTTGACTGCGGCGACGAGTGGGACGTTGCGACCGAAAGGGCCGCGCTCGTCCGAACGCACGGTCGGCATGCACTCGTAGCCGCTCTCGCCCGTGTAAGGATAGACGGCCTGGCCGACTTTCGGTTGCGCCGCGTCTTCAAACTTCCCGCCCTTCGAGAGCGAGAGAAAATCGAAGCCCGCCCGCGCGAACTCGCGCCCGAAATAGATCGCATCTTCGAGCCGGTTGCCGCCCGCGATCACTTCGTCGGCGAGAAAGCGCACGCCGATTGTGTAGTCTGCCCCGACGCGTTCGCGCACCGCGCGGTAAACTTCGAGCGGCAGACGCACGCGATTGGCGAGTGAGCCGCCGTAGCCGTCCGCGCGCGTGTTGAGCGCGGAGAGGAAAGAGGCCATCGTGTAGGCGTGCGCGTAGTGGAGTTCGACGCCGTCGAATCCGGCCACGCGTGCGCGGCTGGCGGCGGCGGCGAAAATTTCGGGGAGCACGCGCGGCAACTCGGCGACGTGCGCGAGGTGCGTGTCGGTCACGCGCTCGCGGTAGCCCTTGCGTAGAGATTCGAGTTCGCGTTCGTCCAAAACTTGCTCAAGCAACTCTGCGGGCGCGGCGGCGAGAAAGGCGCGCTGTCGTGCGTCGTCCGCGTCGAGCCAAGTGTCATCGCCGGTCGCGGCGGCGAGTGCGCGTGCGTGGCGTTTGTCTAACTGCAAAAAACGCGCGAAGTATTTCGACGGGTCGGGGCGGCGTTTGACGGAGAGGAAATCTATGATCTGTATGAGCAGGCGCGTGTGGCCGTCGCTTGCGCGGCGGACAATTTCGACGAGTTCGCGTAGGCCGGGAAGGAAACGGTCGTGGCCGATGCGCAGGAGCGGCCCCGAAGGGATGTCGCGCACGCCCGTCGCTTCGACGACGATTGCGCCCGGTCGCCCCTGTGCGAAACGCTCGTACCATTCGAGCACTTCGCGCGTCACAAAACCCTCTCCGGTCGCGCGCCAGGGCACCATCGCCGGAACCCACGTCCGCTGCTCAAGCGTGAGCGCGCCGACGTTGATCGGTTGAAAGAGGAGAGAGCGCGCCGCCTCCGCGCGCGTCGGCCAGCGCGCGCCGGGGATCGTATGACGGATGGGGTTTGCGGGATGCCAGGTCATGTCGCGTCTCAGTCGGGCAGTGTAGCAGTTTTCCGAGGGGCGCGCGGAGCGGACGCGCCGCCGTGCCGGACGCTCTGTTGCGGGGAAGTCTCTTTGGGGTAGAATCCCGCGCGCCGGCAGTTTCGGCCAGCCACGAGTCGGAGGAACGCATGTTCGGAATCAAGTTCATTAAGTCGCAGCCCACCACCTACCTGATCCAATACCGAGACGGGAAGGCCGTGCGGCAAGGCGCGGGCATCTCCTTCTTCTACTACGCGCCGACGACCTCGCTCGTCGCCGTCCCCGTCGCCAGTTCGGACGCGCCCTTCATCTTCAACGAGCTGACGGCTGACTTTCAGGAGATCACGATTCAGGGGCAGGTGACTTACCGCATCGCCGACCCGCAGCGCGTCGCGCAGCTTCTCAACTTCTCGCTCGAAGGGTTTCGGCAAGCTTACGTCTCGGACGATCCGCAGAAGCTGCCGCAGCGCGTCGTCAACGTCATCAAGGTGCTCACGCAGAAGGAACTCCAGACGCTCACGCTGCGCCAAGCCCTGCGCGCGGCCGACGCGCTCGTGCAGAAGATCGGCGCGGGTTTGCGCACCTCCCCCGAGATCAACGCGCTCGGCCTCGAAATCCTCGGCCTCTCGATCCTCGCCATTCGCCCCAACCCGGAGACGGCGCGCGCCCTCGAAGCGTCGGCGCGCGAGCAACTGCTGCGCGAGGCCGACGAGGCGATCTACGCGCGCCGCAACTCGGCGGTCGAGCAGGAGCGCGCCATCCGCGAGAACGAGTTGAACACGGAGATCGCCGTCGAGAACAAGAAGCGGCAGATACGCGAGGCGCAGGTGGACGCCGAGCGCGCCGTGCAGGAGAAGCAACACCAACTCCGCGACGCCGAGATGGATTCGCGCATCGCCCTCGAAGACAAGAACAAGTCGCTCGTCGCGCTCTCGTCGGAGAACGCCAGAGCCGAGGCGGAGACCAGAGCCTTCGGCATCGCCGCCTCGATGCGCGCGTTTGAAGGTGTGGACGCGCGCGTCCTGCAATCACTGGCGAGCGTCGGGATGCGTCCCGAACAGCTCATCGCCCTCGCCTTTCAGGGCATCGCCGACCGCGCCGACAAGATCGGGCAGTTGAACATCTCGCCCGAACTGCTGCGCGAACTGCTCGACAGGAAAGGTGATGAGTGATAAGTGATGGGTGATGAGCTAAAAGAGACGGTTTTTACTCGTCACTCGTCACTCGTCACTCATCACTTCGGTGGTTATGAATCGCCTGACCGAGAATAAGATCGTCCTCGTCACGCGGCCGACGCGGCTCGAAGAACTGGTCGTGCGCTTCAACACCGTCGAGCAGGCCAAGTTCTACGTGGAGCACCTCGGCGCGGACTTCTCCGACTACGAGCGCGAGCACGCACGCTACCGGCTCGCGGTGGCCGATTCCGAAGCCGCCCTCGGCGCGCTCGGCAGGCTCCAAACCCTCCGGCGCGAGTTCCTCCCCAACTTCATCTTCGGACCCGACGACACAATCGTCGTGCTCGGCCAGGACGGCCTCGTCGCCAACACCGTCAAGTATTCGGCCTCGCGGCCGATCATTGGCGTCAACCCGGACCCCGCGCGTTGGGACGGCGTGCTCCTGCCTTTCGCCGTCGAAGACTTGCCGAAGATCGTGCCGGAGGTCTTCGCCGGGCGGCGTCAGATCAAAGAGGTGACGATGGCGAAGGCCGAGTTGGGCGACGGCCAGAAGCTCTACGCCGTTAACGATTTCTTCGTCGGCGTCCGCTCGCACGTCTCCGCGCGCTACACGATCAGCGCGGGCGGGCGCGAGGAGCGGCAGTCTTCGAGCGGCATCGTCGTCTCGACGGGTCTCGGCTCGACGGGCTGGTTCAAGAGCCTGATGGCGGGCGCGGTCTCGGTCTCGGCGGCGGCGGGCGGGAAGAAGTTGCGGCTCAAGGCCATCGAGGGCTTCGCGTGGGACGCCGACTGGCTCTACTTCACCGTGCGCGAGCCTTTCCCCAGCAAGTCTTCGGCGGCCACGCTCGTCTTCGGGCGCGTCACGCGCGACGAGCCGCTCGTCGTCGTCTCGCAGACGCCCGAAGCCGGCGTCATCTTCAGCGACGGCGTCGAGAAGGATTTTCTGGAATTCAACTCCGGCGCGCGCGCCACTATCACGCTGGCGGAGAAGAAGGGGCGTCTGGCGGTCTGAACGACCGACCACCTTTGCCACCTCCGCCACCTCCGCCACCGGGGCGCGGGGGAGACCCGTCTTGTTCCTCTTCGTGCCCCTCCGCTTCGCGCACCGCGCCGCACCCAGACTTGTTACGCGGGCGCGGGAAGTTTGTTAAGATGCGCCGCGCATCACACGTAAACTGATGGCAGAGCGCGTGCCGCCGCGTTCCTGCAACCGAACTTTTATCACCCGCGCGTCGTTTCCTCTTGCGAACCACGCTGACTTGAAGCCAGCCCGCAGTCTTCGCTGATGACCGGAATAGCAACCGGCATTTCGCGTTCGAGGCCGGACCATCCATGAAGACACGCACCATCCTCGTCGGAATCTTCTTCGCGCTGGTGGCAGCTTACACCGTCGTGAGCCACGGCTACTGGGTCACGCTCCAACACATGTTGGTGGAGCGCGGCTGGAACGCCACGCCGAAGGCGCCGGGCGGCCCGGAGTTGGTCGCCCGTGTGGACGAAGGCGGCTCCGCCACGAATTTGCAGGTGGGCGACGAGGTTATCGCCATCAACGGCCAGAACGTCGAACGCTCCGACTACCGGACGGAGAACGTCTTTCGCCAGCTTAACCCCGACGACGCTTACACGCTCACCGTCCGGCGCGACGGCGGGGTGCGCGACATCACGTTGCGACGAAAACGCAGTTCTCTATCTAGGTGGGTCTTCACGTCAGGCGTTTTCTCGACGCTGCTCAGTTCCGCCGTCTTCCTGCTCATCGGTATCGCCGTCTTCGCCGTCAAGCCCGACGACAAACAGGCTCTGCTGCTCTCGCTCTGGCTGGTGCTGATGGCCTCTGCCTTTTCGCTCCCGCAGCCGTTCGAGGGGACGACGTGGTGGTATCGCGCCCTGATCGTGTACGGACAGGCGACTAAGTTGTTCGCGCTGAGCTTTATGCTCCACCTGTTCCTCGTCTTCCCCGAACCGTCGCCCATCCTCAAACGCTGGCCGCGCCTGGAACGATACCTCTACCTGCCGACGCTGCTCCTGCTCTTCCCGATCCTCATTTATTCGTTGATCCTCTGGGCGGTCGCACCGGAGGAGTCAATTGCTTTCAACCTGCGACACCAATGGATCGGCATCATCGGCGCAATCATCTTGCCCGTCACAATTCTTCTGGCACTGCTCGCGCTCGTGCTGAGTTACCGGCGCGCAGGCCAAGTGTCGAAGCGCAAGTTGCGTATCGTACTCGTCGGCAGCCTCGTCGCCTTCGTGCCCTTCGTCTTGTGGCTTGTGATCCTCGCCGTCGTCCCGCGCACGCGCGAGGGTTGGGCACCGTACGCGGGATGGTCAGTCGTCAACATCCTGACGCTGACGATGCCTTTCTCTTTCGCCTACGCCATCGTGCGCCATCAGGTGATCCCCGTCAAATTGATCATCCGGCGCGGGCTGCAATACCTGCTCGCCAAGAACGCGCTGCGCTTACTGATCGCGCTGCCGGTCGTCGGCCTCGTCTTATCAATTATTTCTAACCGCTCACGCTCTGTCTCCGAAATGCTGCTCGGCAGTTCGCTCTACTTCTACCTGTTCATTGCGGCCATCGCGCTCGCGCTCGTCTTCCGCAAACGGCTCGGCGAGTGGGTTGATCGCAAGTTCTTCCGCGAGACTTACAATCAGGAAAAAATCCTGCGCGAGTTGACGGACGACGTGAAGAAGCTCGACTCGATTCCCGAAATGTCGAAGCGCGTCACCGAACGCGTCACCGCCGCGCTCCATCCCCAACAGACCTTCCTCTTCTACCGCGAAGAAGGCACGCGCGATCTGTCGCTCACTTATACGTCGGGCGGCAAGACGACCTCCGGGCAGGAGTTGAAGATACCGGAAGAGTTTCGCCTGCTGCGCTTCATGGAAGATCAGGGGAGCGCGCAGGAGTTTCCCTTCCCGCAAAAAAACAACTTGCCGCAGAGCGAAAAGACGTGGCTCGAAAGTCTCGGCACGCGCCTCATCGTGCCGCTCACCGGCACGGACGAACGGCTCGCGGGCTTGCTCCTCTTGGGCGAGAAAAAATCCGAGGTGCCCTACACGGCGGGCGACCGCGAACTACTGGAAACGCTCGCGGGGCAGATCGCCATCGTCTATGAAAACGTGCGTCTGAAGAACCGCGTGGACAGGGATCGGAAGATCAAACAGGAAGTGCTCTCGCGCGTCGCGGGGCAGGACATGAACGTCTTGAAGGAGTGCCCGCGTTGCGGCGCGTGTTTCGACATGCACGCGCTCGTCTGCGACGCGGACGGCACGGAACTGACGCTCTCGCTGCCCGTCGAGCGCACGATTGAGACGCGTTATCGCCTCGAACGCTTGATCGGCAAAGGCGGCATGGGCGCGGTCTATGAAGCGACCGATTTGCGCCTGCATCGCAAGGTCGCCGTCAAGATTTTAACGGGCAGCATGTTCGGCAACAGCGAGGCTCTGCGCCGCTTCGAGCGCGAGGCGCAGGCCAGCGCGCGTCTCCACCACCCGAACATCGTCACCATCCACGACTACGGTTTGCTCTCGACCGAAGGCGCGTATCTCGTCATGGAACTCGTCGCGGGCGAGACGCTCGGCGCGGCGATAAAACGCGCGCGGCAACTTGCGCCCGCCCAAGCCGCAGACATCTTCGGCCAAATTCTCGACGGCCTCAAATCGGCGCACGCTGCGGGCGTCGTCCACCGCGATCTCAAACCCGAAAACGTCCTGCTCTCAACTTCCGAGACCGGCGACGCGCGCGTCCACCTGCTCGACTTCGGCCTCGCCAAGCTCACCCAGACGCTC